>NZ_JARPVX010000149.1:0-4440 GCF_033947565.1 Lichenihabitans sp. Uapishka_5 | reverse complement strand
CCATCCTATTGGCCCCTGCCCCGCCCCCGCGCGACACTCCCGCGAAACAAGGGAGACGCAGGGTGGCGGAGGATCTCGAAGGGCTGACGGTGGTGTCGGTCGAGCAGGCGGTGGCGGCGCCCTACCTGTCGAGCCGGCTGGCCGATGCCGGGGCGCGGGTGGTCAAGGTCGAGCGGCCGGAGGGGGATTTCGCGCGTGGCTACGACCACCTCGTGCATGGGCAGGAAAGCGCTTATTTCGTCTGGCTGAACCGGGGCAAGGAATCGCTCTGCCTCGACCTGAAACGCGACGAGGACGCCGCCGTGCTGCGAGCGCTGGTGCGTGGGGCCGACATCTTCATCCAGAACCTCGCCCCGGGCGCCATCGACCGCATCGGCTTCGCGCCGGCCGGGTTGCGGGCCGACAACCCGAAACTCATCACCGTGTCGATCTCGGGCTATGGCGAGGACGGCCCCTACCGCGACCTGAAGGCCTATGACCTGCTGGTGCAGGCCGAGGCGGGGTTATCAAGCATCACCGGCAATCAACATGGCATGGCGCGCGTCGGCGTTTCGGTTTGCGATATCGCGGCCGGCATGACGGCCCTGCAGGCCGTGCTGCAGCCGCTGGTCGGCCGCGCCCGCACGGGCCAAGGGCGGCACATCGACGTGTCGCTGTTCCACGCCCTCGCGGATTGGATGAACGTGCCCTACCTGCAGCACGTCTACGGCGGCGTGACGCCGGCCCGCCAGGGCCTCAACCACCCCACCATCGCGCCCTACGGCGCCTATGCGTGCGCCGACGGCAAGGCGGTGTTGTTTTCCATCCAGAACGAGCGCGAATGGGCGAACCTGTGCCGAATGGTGCTCGAGCGGCCGGAGGTCGCCACCGACCCGCGCTTCACCTCGAACTCGGCGCGGGTGCGGCACCGGGAGGCGCTCGACGCGGTCGTAGTGGCCAGTTTCGCGGCGGTCGACCGCGCCGCCATGGTGGCCCGGCTCGAAGCGGCCCGCATCGCCTATGGGCGCGTGTCCAGCATGGAAGACCTGGCCAGCCACCCGCAGAACCGCACCGTCACGGTCGACACCCCGTCGGGGCCGGTGACGTGCCTGGCGCCCGGCGCGATCTTCGACAAGGCGACGCCGACGTTCGGTCCGGTGCCGGCGCTCGGGGCCCACAGCGCGGCGATCCGGGCCGAGGTGGCGGCGCAAAGCCGACACCTGGCGGATTGAACGCCCCGTCTCCCGTGCGAACGGGAGAAGGGATGTCGCATCGGCGCCCGCGGCTTTGCTGTTATGCTGCCGGCCTCAACGGCCGGGGAGCGGTGGCGTGGATCTGAGGCAGCTGCGCTATTTCGTGGCCATCGTGCAAAGCGGCTCCATTTCGCGCGCCAGCCAGGCGCTCAACGTGGCGCAGCCGGCGCTGAGCCTGCACATCCGCAACATGGAGGCCGACCTCGGCGTGCCGCTCCTGTTCCGCACCCCGCAGGGCGTGCAGGCCACGGAGGCGGGGCTGGTGCTGCTGCGCCACGCGCGAACCATCCTCAGCCAGTTCGAGGCGGCCGACCGCGAAGTGCGCGGCACCGCGACGGAGCCCACCGGCGAGGTCCGGCTCGGCCTGCCCTCGACCATCAGCCGGATCCTCGGCGTGCCGCTGGTGCTGGCCGCGCGCGCGCGCCACCCCAAGGTGGTGCTGCGGGTGGCCGAGGCGATGAGCGGCTATGTGCTCGAATGGCTGCGAGCCGGCCGGGTCGACCTCGGGCTGCTGTATCAATGCGTCGAGGACAAGGACCTGCGCTCGATCGGGCTGTTGACCGAGCCGCTGGTGTTGTTCGGCCCCGTCGTGGCCCCGCCCGGCGTCGCGGCGCCGGCACCCGGCGCGGCCGTCGATTCACGGCCGTCGCGGCGCTGCCCCTCATCCTGCCGAGCCCCGGCCACGGTCTGCGTGACCTCATCGACGCCCGCGGCGCCGAGCTCGGCGTGGCGCTGCACACTGTGATCGACATCGACGCTTATCCGGCCATCAAGGCACTGGTGATGAAGGGCCTCGGCTATGCGATCCTGCCGGCCCATGCGCTGCAGCGCGAGATCGACGCCGGCGACGCCTCGTGCTGGGCGCTCGAGCCCGCCCTCAGCCGCACCGTCCACCTGGTGCTGCCCACCAACCGGCCGTTGTCGGCGGCGGCCCGGGCGGTCGAGGACCTGTGCCGCCTCACTCTGCGCGACCTTGTGCGCTCGGGCGTCTGGCACGGCGCCCAGATGCGGATCAGCGTCGAGGACAAGCGGGGCGGCTGAGCGGCGGGATTTTGCACCGACGGCGCCGATCTGCTTCAACGAGGCCCCGGCGCCAGTGCCGCCCCAAAGGAGCGTTTCGATGCGGTTCGACGGCAAACGAATCTTGGTCACCGGGGCCGGCAAGGGCATCGGCCGCGCCACGGCGATCGACCTCGTGCGGCGGGGCGCCACCGTGGTGGCGCTGAGCCGCTCCGCCGACGACCTCGCCGATGCCGACGCCACCCGGGCGGCGGCGCGCCAGGCCCTGCCGATCGACCTCCTGGTCAATTGCGCCGGCACCACGGATCTGGCGGCTGCCCTCGACACCACGGTCGAAAGCTTCGACCACCTGATGGCCGTCAATTGCCGCGCCCCGCTGATCGTGGCCCAGGAAGTGGCGCGCGACCTGCTGGCGCGGAACCGCCCCGGCGCCATCGTCAATGTGTCGAGCGTCGCCTCCTTCGTGGGCTTCGCGGATCACGCCGCTTATTGCGCCTCGAAGGGCGCGCTCGACGCCTTGACCCGGGTGCTGGCCAACGAATGGGGGCGCCGCGGCATCCGGGTCAACGGCGTACATCCCGTGGTCACGCTGACCCCGATGGCCGTGAAGGCCTGGAGCGACCCGGAGAAATCCGGCCCGATGAAGTCCCGCATCCCGCTGGGCCGCTTCGTCGAGCCCGATGAGGTGGCGGGCGCCATCGCCTATCTGTTGTCCGACGAGGCCGCCATGGTGAACGGCATCGATCTGCCGGTCGATGGCGGGTTCCTGATCAACTGACCCAGCAAGCGAGGAAGAACAATGCGCGCCTTGGTTCTCGAAAAACAGCATGAGCTGGCGATCCGCGACATCGAGCTGCCGCTCGCGGTCGGCCCCGCCGATGTGAAGATCAAGATCCATACGGTCGGGGTCTGCGGCAGCGACGTGCACTACCTCACCCACGGCCGCATCGGCCCCTTCGTGGTCGAGGCTCCGATGGTGCTGGGCCACGAGGCGGCCGGCACGGTGGTGGAGGTGGGCGCGGCCGTCACCGGCCTGAAGGTCGGCGACCGGGTCTGCATGGAGCCCGGCATCCCGGACCTGACGTCCCGCGCCTCGAAGCTCGGCCTCTACAACGTCGACCCGAGCGTCGCCTTCTGGGCGACGCCGCCGATCCACGGCGTGCTGACGCCCCATGTGGTGCATCCGGCGGCCTTCACGTTCAAGATCCCCGACAACGTGTCCTTCGCCGAGGCCGCCATGGTGGAGCCCTTTGCGGTGGGGCTGCAGGCGGCCGTCAAGGCGCGCATCAAGCCGGGCGACACCGCCGTGGTGACGGGGGCCGGCCCCATTGGCATCATGGCGGCCCTGGCGGCGCTGGCGAGCGGCTGTTCCCGCGTCTTCATCTCGGACCTCGTCGACGACAAGCTCGCGATCGCGGCCCGCTATCCCGGCATCACGGCGGTCAACGTGCGGCACGACTCCCTCGCCGACCGGATCGCGGCCGACACGGATGGGTGGGGCGTCGATGTGGTGTTCGAGGCGAGCGGCGCCCCCCAGGCCTACCAGAACATCGGCGCCTTGCTGGCGCCCGGCGGCTGTTTGGTGCTGATCGGCATGCCGGTGGCGCCCGTGGCGGTCGACGTGTCGTCGCTCGCCGCGAAGGAGATCCGCATCGAAACGATCTTCCGCTACGCCAACGTGTTCGACCGGGCGCTCGCCATGATTGCTTCCGGCAAGGTGGACCTGAAGCCGCTCGTCAGCGCCACCTTCCCGTTCGAGCAAAGCGTCGAAGCCTTCGAGCGCGCCGTCGAGGCGCGGCCGACCGACGTCAAGCTGCAGATCGTCATGGACTGAGCGGAGGGTCGGATCAGCGGCAGGACGGCGTCTTGGAGGGTTGCCGGGGGAAGCGGCGGTGGAACCCCCGCGTCGCATCAAGCGTCGTGATGGCAGGATCAGACCGAATGGGCCGAAGCCGATGACCGATGCCGTCTACACCATCGTCGAACACGACGGAGGCTGGGCCTATCGGCTCGGCGACGTGTTCTCGGAAACCTTCGCGAGCCGGCGGGACGCCACGGCGGCCGCGGCCCGGGTGGCGCAGGAGCAGCAGGTTCCGGGCGACGACGAGGCGATCTCGTGGGAGGACGAAGCCGGCCAGTGGCACGACGAGACCGCGCGCGGCTCGGACCCTGTCTCTTATACACATCT
>NZ_JARPVX010000148.1:0-4593 GCF_033947565.1 Lichenihabitans sp. Uapishka_5 | reverse complement strand
GGCCCGGCCACCTGGGCGGCCGACCGCGCGATGCCGACCGCCGCATTGAGGCGCTGCAGCCGGTCGGCCTCGGCCAGGCCCGGGATCAGCCCCGACAAGGCAGGCGCCGAAAAGGCCTGCCCGGCCCCGAGCACCAGGGCCATGCCGGCCAGCAGCGGCAGCGACGCATGGCCGGCGAAGAGCGCCGCCGCCAGAACGGCCTGCCCGACGCAGCGCGCGAGATCTGCCGTCACCATCACGAGCTTGCGGGGCAGCCGGTCCGCCACCACGCCGCCGACGAGCAGCAGCACGACCAGGGCCAAGGTTTCGGCGCCGAGCACGACCCCGACCTCGCCCGGCCCACCGCCCTGCCCCAGCACAGCGAAGGTGAGGGCAACCGGCACCATGGCGCTGCCACTCAGCGTCACCGTGAAGCCAAACAGGAACAGTGCGACGTTGCGCGTTCCTGCCCTGTCCTGCACCGCGCCGTCGAGACGCCGCTGGTCTTGATCCATGGCCGCGCCTCTTGGGGATGGTACGGCAACCCGCTCCGAAACGCCCGTGCGGCCGCTTGCAGATCCGACTCGCCTCGCCTATGTAGATAGCAATAACAAGCGATCCGGTAGATCTTGGAAGAGTGGGCTCCTGCCGGACCCGCTCTTTTGGCGTTTACGGCCCTAGACCACCGGATCGCGACCGCGGATGACCATGGATTCCAACCACCCTGAAGCCGTGCCGGACGGCACGCTCGACGAGCCCCGCTTCACAACGGAAACGGGTGTCGGCGCCCGCGTGGCCCGCATCGTCGAACCGGTGCTGAAGGATCTCGGGCTACGTTTGGTGCGGGTGAAGATCGCCGGGGTTCCGTCCTCGCTGCAGATTATGGCCGAACAGCCGGACGGCACCATGACGATCGATGCCTGCGAGGCGGCCAGCAAGGCCTTGTCGCCGGTGCTCGACCTCGACGACCCGATCGCCGGCGAATACCGGCTGGAAGTCTCGTCGCCGGGGATCGATCGCCCCCTGGTGCGTCGCTCGGACATCGTTCGCGCCCTCGGGCACGAGGCCAAGATCGAGCTCGAATACCCTGTCGAAGGCCGCAAGCGATATAAGGGGCTGCTGGTCGAAGCCCGGCTCGACACCCTGACCCTGAAGCGCCTCGACGCACGGGCCGACGAGCCCGACACGGTGGCCATCGCCTATGCGGACCTCGCCGATGCGCGACTGGTGTTGACCGACGCCCTGATCCGAGAGTCGCTGAAAGCCGAGAAGGCCTCCGAGCCCACGGGCGACGATCCCGCAGACCCGCCTTCCGACCCCGAGGCGCCGGCCCGCCGTGGCCCTGGCCGTTTTGCCAGCCGCAACAAGGCCAAGCCCGTTCTTCCCGCAGGTATTCAGGTGCGGAAGCGCCGCTAAAGCGCCTCCAGCCTTCAATCAAGGAGCATCCCCATGGCCGTCAGCGCCAACAGGCTCGAACTTCTGCAGATCGCCGACGCGGTCGCGCGGGAAAAATCCATCGACCGCTCGATCGTGCTCGCCTCCATGGAGGACGCGATCCAAAAGGCGGCGCGCTCGCGTTACGGCCAGGAAACCGAGGTACGGGCCGAGATCAACCCGAAAACCGGCGAATTCCGCTTCTCCCGCCTGCTATTGGTGGTCGACGAGGTCGAGAACGACGCCGTCCACATCACGCTCGACCAGGCCCGCCGTAAGAATCCGGCCGCCCAGGTCGGCGACTGGATTTCCGAAACGCTGCCGCCCTTCGAGTTCGGCCGCATCGCGGCCCAATCGGCCAAGCAGGTCATCGTCCAGAAGGTGCGTGAGGCCGAGCGCGATCGTCAATACGACGACTACCGCGACCGGATCGGCGAAATCGTCAACGGCGTCGTCAAGCGGGTGGAATACGGCAACGTGGTGCTGGACCTCGGTCGCAGCGAAGCCGTCGTTCGCCGCGACGAGCTGATCCCGCGCGAAGCCTTCAAGCCGGGCGACCGCATCCGCGCCTATATCTATGACGTGCGCCGCGAGCAGCGCGGGCCGCAGGTGTTCTTGTCCCGCACCCATCCGCAGTTCATGGCGAAGCTGTTCATGCAGGAGGTGCCGGAAATCTATGACGGCATCATCGAGGTGAAGGCGGTGGCCCGCGACCCGGGCTCGCGCGCCAAGATCGCCGTGATCTCGCGCGACAGCTCGATCGATCCCGTGGGCGCCTGCGTCGGCATGCGCGGCTCGCGCGTGCAGGCGGTGGTGAACGAGTTGCAGGGCGAGAAGGTCGACATCATCCCCTGGTCGGCCGATGCCGCGACGTTCATCGTCAACGGCCTGCAGCCAGCCGAGGTCGTCAAGGTGGTGCTCGACGAGGATTCGGCCCGCATCGAGGTGGTGGTGCCCGACGACCAGCTGTCGCTCGCCATCGGCCGCCGTGGCCAGAACGTGCGCCTCGCGTCCCAGCTCACCGGCTGGGACATCGACATCATGACCGAGGAAGAAGAATCGGAGCGTCGGCAGAAGGAGTTCGCCGAACGGACCCAGATCTTCATGGCGGCGCTCGATGTCGACGAGACGGTTGGGCAGCTGCTGGCGTCCGAAGGCTTCCGCACGGTCGAAGAGCTGGCCTATGTGGACCTGAACGAACTCGGCACTATCGAGGGCTTCGACGAGGATACCGCGCAGGAAATCCAGACCCGCGCCCGTGACAACCTGGCCCGCATCGAGGAAGAATTCGACAGCCGCCGCCGTGAACTCGGCGTGGCGGACGAACTGCGCGAGGTTGAAGGGCTGACCAGCGCCATGATGGTGAAGCTCGGCGAGAACGACGTTCGCACCATCGAAGACCTGGCCGGCTGCGCTACCGACGACCTTGTGGGCTGGACCGAGCGCGAAGGCCCTGAAGCCGTGCGCTACGACGGTTATTTCGAGGGCATCGAGATTTCGCGCGAGGATGCCGAGGCGCTGGTGATGCGGGCCCGGGTTCTTGTCGGCTGGGTCGATCCTGAGGTCGAGCCGGAAGAAGCCGAGGGTGAGGGCGAGGCAGAAGCCGGGGACGCTGGTGCGGCCGAGGATGGCCACGAGGCCGAGAAGGCCTGACACCCTTGAGCGACGCCGCTGCTGACGACACGCCGGTCGAGCTCGACACGCTCACCAGCAAGGACCCGGAACGCACCTGCATCGTCACGCGCGTTTCCGGCCCAAAGGAAGGCCTGATCCGCTTCGTGATCGGGCCAGAGGGCGGCGTCGTGCCCGACATCCGCGCCCGATTGCCCGGGCGCGGCGCCTGGGTGTCGGCCGATGCCGAAACCGTGAAGCTCGCCATCCGTCGCAAAAGCTTCGGCCGCAGTTTCAAGGCCGAGGTTTCGATCGCGGTCGATCTTGTCGAGCAGGTGGGTTTCCTGCTAGAAGCCGATGCACTGCAGGCGCTATCGCTGGCCAACAAGGCCGGTCTCGTGACATGCGGAACCAGCAAGGTCGAGGAAGCCATCGCCAAAACGGCGCTGGCCGGCTTGATCCATGCCAGGGAGGCCGCCGAAGACGGACTGAGGAAGCTTGATGCAGCCCTGCGACGCCGCCTCGGTGAGGCCGCCGCGTCCCTCAGCCGCGTGCAAATATTTGAGTCCGGCCAATTGGATTTGGCTTTGGGACGCACACATGTGATACACGCCTCGCTTGCCGCTGGCGTGGCGAGCAAAGGTTTCATCTCACGATCACGACGTTTGGAACGGTTTCGCGGCCCACGGCCGCCATCCAGCGTTGGATAAGCCGAAGCGCTTTCGTGAGACATCTCGGGCGTCGCGGGCGTCCGTGCCAATTGGTGGGCCTCGGCCCTGGGACGAGTGACTAGATGAGTGATCCGAATAACTCTGGTGATAAGACTCTTTCTGTAAGTGGCACGAAGACATTGTCTTTGAAGCGCCCGGCGGAACAGGGGACTGTTCGCCAAAGCTTCTCCCATGGCCGCACCAAGCAGGTCGTGGTCGAGAAGGTGAAGACGCGTGTCATCACTCCGAGCAAGCCGGTTGCGCCAGCCCCCACGGTTACGGCGGCTCCGTCGTCCAGGCCGGTGACGCCTCCGTCCCGATCCGCCGCACCGTCGTCTTCCGGCGCCCCGCTTGGCGCCCGCCCGGTCTTGTCCGCGGCCGAGGCTGCGAAGCGAGCCGCTGCTTTGTCCAATCCGATGCCGGCCCGGACCGTGCCGCCGCTCGCGCCCCCGATGGCTCGCGCCGAGCCACAGCCCGAGCCGGCCGTCGTGGCGCCTGCGCCTGCGCCCGTTGCGGCACCGCCTGTGGCGGCTGTTGCTGCACCGGCGCCTGCACCCGCGCGGTCGGTGGTTGCCCCTGAGCCCGTTGCGGCTCAGCCCGCACTTGTGGCTGCTTCGGCACCCGTCGAGGCACCTATCTCTGCCCCGGCACCTGTTCCCGCTACGCCCACGGCTTCTGCGTCACCGGCCATGCGGCAGACGCCTACCTCGACACCTTCCGCTCCCGTGCGCTCCGCTCCGATCCAGCGTGCGGCCAGCACGGCGGCGCCCGTGCGTCCCGCACAGCCCGTGGCGGCGCGTCCGGCTCCGGCCCCTGCAGCCCGTCCGGTGCCGCCCGCCACCGGCGCGCAGGCCCGGAC
>NZ_JARPVX010000147.1:0-4637 GCF_033947565.1 Lichenihabitans sp. Uapishka_5 | reverse complement strand
GGACCCACCCTTAGTTCACGCCGCCAGCTGTCCCAAAAAGCCTGACGACGGACAGCCGAACGCACCAAGTCCAAGAAGTCCGATGGCCATCATCGGCAGCGAGGCGGGGATGGGAACCGGCGATAACGGATTGCCGCTCACTTCAGCGAAAGAGTTATCGGACTCGAAGGCCGACCCAAGAAGCGTGCGGCTGGAGAGCGTCGTATCGTATTGATAGACCGTGCCCTCAGGGCCGACCCGCTGAGACAGGGTGAAGGCCAGGCTGTAGCCGGTGACGATCTGCTCTGAGCCGTCGGTGCTCGAAATCGTATATGGATACTTCGGATCGAACACGTTGAACGTGATGGAGTTCGTCGTGCCGATACCATCAGGCCCTGACGAGTAGCCAGAGCGGACGAAGCTTGCTGCCGGATCGGTGAAGTTGGTCGAGATGAAGCTCAGAAAATCGCTGCCCTGGTCATTCTCGTAATAGGAGAACGATCCTGTTCTCTGCGTCGTGTCACCCGTTAGGGTGAAATTGGCAAAGCCATCCGCCCCAGTGATTGCGCCGATGTGGATTGAGAACGGCGCCGCCTCAGCTGATTCCGCGCTCGCGACCGTACACGTGAGCGCCACTGCCGCCGCCAGCGCAGCGCCTGCAAATCGCATCGTCATGGAAATATCTCCTCAACGCTTTAGAAGATTGCGCGTTTCGCAATCCGCGTCTAGGAGCGCGCAAACTAAAGAGGTGCCGCCACTGCTTGCGCGCTGCGGCTGACCGGAGCATGGCAGGACTCTCCTTCCGAGCAGACCTATTCGCATTTTGACGTACTGGCCCTGCCCAAAGAGATGCCAGCACCTCTGCGTCTACCTTTGATCATGACCCCGTTCTGGGGAGGGCATCCATGATCCGTTTCGCATTTGCGGTAGCTCTGTTTGCATCGATGTTTCAGGCGGAGTCGCAAGCCAGCATAATCACGTTCAGCGGGGGCATTGCCCAGGAGGGTGACGCCAGTCTCGATTTCAGCGGCACGGTGTCAGGCGCGACGGGCCGCGTTTCGCTATCCTATTTCCTGAACAACCCAACTTCACCCGGACCGATCTTCGGCAGTGATATCATCGAAGGGCCAGCCACATTCTTCCGTTCGCCTACACCCTTCCCAATCGATGGGCGGGTGCTGGATCTCACCATCTCAAATGGCAGCACATTTGAACTGCGCGAGAGCCTGCAGAGCGGCTTCATCGTTTCGTTCAGCGACCCACTTCGGGGCATCAGCATGACTGATCGTGCAGTGCTGACCGAGTTCAGTGTCTCCAGCGTACCGCTCCCTGGCACGGCGTCACTATTCGGATTAGCGATGCTTACCCTCGGCTGTCTGGGCTATCGTGCGAGGCACAAAATTCAGCCTCTCGGACCGGACGCGGCAAGTCCTGTGGCCTGAACGCATCCTCGTGGTCGCGGGAAGCTCAATGCTCCTGCTGGCTTTTTAGCTGACCAGCGTCGGATAACCGTTGAGGGTATGACAGCACGCGTCGTGCACCTCGTCACTACGCCACCATGTTGACTTGCCATGGTGGCGCAGAACGGCACGCCTGGCCTGTCTTCCTACTCGCCCAGTGTCCCGTTTCTAAGCTCAGTACCCGAACCCACGACGGTAGCCGTATCCGCCACCATACCCGAACCGGCGATGGCCATAGCCGTATGGACCGCGGAACCCGTACGGACGGCCATAGCCGTAAGGCCTCCGGTACCCATAATGGCGCCGGTACCCATAGCCGCGCCCGTAGCCGTAGGGTCGCCGATACCCGTACCCGCCGCCATATCCGTAGCCGTATTGGACCTGCTGTACGCCGGCGGGCGCCGAATCCTCAGCAGCGATCGTCGCGGGGTGCGACACGGGCATGGCCGACACTTCGGTCGCGCCGATGCCAACCAAGCCGCATAGAGCAACGATCGCCGTCAAAAAGCGTTTCATTCCGTCATCCTCCCAATCTGGTAAGGAGGGGAACGAGGGCGGGCACGGCCCTGTTCCGTGCCGGCTGCTCAAGCCATCAAGGCGCGCGCAGAACGACCTGGCATTGGTCCGTGAGCCTGTGCACCCGGCGCGTCACGCATCCGTCCGTCAGGTGATCTCGCAGGTACGCCATGGACATGTCGCCGTTGGGCAGCGATGCCCGCAGCTCGGCTACATCCACGACCTTGGACAGACCGCAGCTGGCGCACATCACCGCGAGGCGGTCATGCGGCCACTCGGATAGCTTCGGCCCTTGCTTGACTGCCGGGCTTCGCTGGGCGGGCGCGTTTGGCTTCGGCACATCTTCCCGGCTCGGCTGCCGGCGGCGATAGATCGGCTCCTCGGGATGGTCGGGCGGCGGCAGGGCGTGATCGAGGTCCGTGAACCGGACTCCGCACCGAGGCTCATATTTCCGAGGCTGCTCGTTCCACCACGGGCAGTCATGGGCGAGATCCCGCAGCAGGCCGTCCATGCTCTGCTCTGGCCCATAACGGGCTGCAAGGCGTGCTAGCCGGTAGCAGCCGCGGCGCTGGCACAGCACGCAATCCAGGCGCACCACGATCCATGGCCAGTTCGAAAGTTTCGTGGGTGCGATCCGCCGCGACATGAGAACGGATGTAGAACAAACCTGCCTCTGGTGTCACGCGATGCTACATCCTGATCGTGGATGGACACGCAGGATTCGGCGGCGCAATTTGCTGAAGCTACCTTCAGCAAGGTTTGCATCCTGGTGAACGTCAAAAGCGCCTCGCTCGGCATTCTGAAGGGGATCTCAATCGTCGTGCTTTGGCTCGTGTCTTCGATGCTCACGGTCGTTGGCGCCCTCGCCTTGATTTACAACGTGGAAAGGCTTGAGCATCCAACTGATCCTAGCGTCATGGGCGCGCTCGCATGGATGTTGTTTTTCGGCGCCCCAATTTGGATTGTGCTCGGCGCCTTTGGCGGATCAATCATCACGGTGCTGACCCTTGCATTGTGGGCCAAGAGAACGGCTCAACCGGCTACGTGAGAACAGCGCATCGCCCATCCGCCAGCACGACGGCGGCACGCGGACGGCGCGCCTAGATCAATCAGGCAAGACCGATGATTGCCGTCCGGTGAACGCCGCTAGCCTTTCATTTGCAATAGCGCTGCCACCTCCGTTGAGGTAGGCCAATCGTATATTCCTGCTTCGTTTACCAGGTCGGTTATGCTGCGACGGATCATTGTCACGATGCTGCTGGCCGCGCTGGCTTCGTCGGTGCCTCTCGCGAGAAGCTCATTGCACCCGCGGCCGACCCTGAAGCACTATAAAGCTCTGCCCCTCTCCGGCTTGCTTCAATGGCGAGCCTCGTTGAAGGCCACGATCAGGATTGTCGGATGGGCAACGGCTTGTGTCGTGGTCTGGAGTGCTGTGATTTTCGCCTGACTGCTTTCAGCCGAAAGCCCAACCAGCGAGGAATACTAGGCAGACGAGAAAGCCCAGTCCAACCATGACCGGTAGAGCGAGGCTGAATGATCCTGGTTCCACAGTACCCCCCGAAGTGGGATTGGATCCCACAATGCGCTTATCACGAGAGAGCTGCTGAGGATCGGTGACGATGTGCGGCGCAATCGCACAGTCATGCGACAGATATTTAACAGATGTCGAAAAGCTGGCGATCATCAGCCATGCGTCGACTCGACTACCTCAATTTACCTACATGATGCATTGCTTTGCCTCGCCCTTGTTGGGCGTTTCCTCCCTAGACTTGGGCCGCCCGTGGCAACGCGAGGCGGCCTCTTTCTTTCAGCGTTTCTGACGGCGGACCAGCACGGCACTCCCGATCGCCAAGCCGAGGCCTGCCAAGAGCAGACCCGTGCTGCTGATCGCGCCCGCGCTCGGGAGCCCTTTGCGCTCGAGATAGCCGCCGCTGGCGCTTCGTCCGGCGGCCAGAGGACTCAGCAACGCGCCTTCGGTTTTCGCTGCCACCCCTGCGCTGGTCACCAGCTTGCGAAAGATTGCACCGACGATCAGCTCAGTGATCCGGGGCGACAGTGCATAGGCGACCTGGCTAGCCCGCGCCGGCCAGCCAATGCCGACTTCGGCTTGGGGGCGCCGGGCGACACGCAGCATGGCCGCGGCGACGTCCTCGGGCGTATAAAGGAACGGGCCCGGGTCAATGACCTTGCCGGACACGTTTGCCACGTGCTCGAGGCCGGGCGTGTCCACCATGGCCGGGAACACGCCACAAATGTGAATATCCTCGCTGGCTGTGAACTGCTGCCGCAAGCTGGCGTTGAAGCCGCGCAGGCCGAACTTGCTGGCCGTGTAGGCGGCTGCGAACGGCACCGGTGACCAGCCACCCATGGAAACAGTGCTGATCAGCACGCCTGAGCACTGGCGTTTGAAGATCGGCAGGGCGGCGCTTGCACCATTCATCGCACCGATCAGGTTGACCTCGATGGTGGTACGGTGCAACGCGGCGCTCGCGTTTTCATAGGGTCCGAACACGCCGGTGCCGGCGACGTTGATCCACGTATCGACGCGTCCCGAGATCCCAACAGCCGCCTCGGCCAAGCGCTGCACTGCGTCCGAATCCGTGACATCGGTCGGAAAAGCGATCGCCCGAGAGCTATGTGGGAAACTGGGTGACGACGGTGGTTTGAAGGCGGCGTATCGAG
>NZ_JARPVX010000146.1:0-4764 GCF_033947565.1 Lichenihabitans sp. Uapishka_5 | reverse complement strand
TCGGTGAAGTCCGCCGCGAGCGCCGCCTGCCGGGCCGCCACCAGCCCGTCGAGGCGGGCCGTCTCGGCATGCAGGTCGCCGAGCTGACCCGTCAGGTTGGCGCGCTCGGTCGTCATGGCGGTTCGCAGGCTGCCGAGGTCGTTCAGGTCGGAGGCGAGCGCCTCGGCCTCGGCCCGCAGCTCCGGCACCACGGCGCCCAGCATGATGGCCGTCCGGAGGGTCGACAGGATGTCTTCCGGCCGCACCAGAATGGCGGGCGGCGGCTTCCGGCCGAGCCGCTGCAGCGAGGCCAGCACCTCGCCGATGACGCCGCGGCGGCTTTCGAGCGAGGTGCGGATCGCTTCCTCGCTGCCCGCCATGGTGGCGAGGCGGCTGCCGAGGGCATCGACCCGCGCATCCGCGGCCTGCACCTTGGCGGTGGTCTCGATGAGGGCGGCATTGAGCCGGGCGCGATCGGTGCGGATCGCCTCGATGTCGGCTTCGATCTTGCGCTTCTGCTCGCCCGACACCGCGGCGGCGCCGTCGAGCGCCGCGATTTCGCGCCGCTTCGCCTCGAGTTCCGTGGCCGATGGTGGGGGCGTCGCATCGGTGGCCGGGGGCGGCGCCTCCTGGGTCAGTGCGGGCGCGGCCGACAGAAGAAGGGCGGCCAGCACGCCCCCCCACACCCCACGCCGTCGCCTGCCGCTCGCCCGCATGGCCGCAGGATCCACCACCGGCCTGCGGCGGACTTATGGCGTGGCGGTCGGGGCCGCCACCCAGGCCGGGACGCGGTCGAGGCCGATCAACTCTTCATAGGTGCCGCGTGGCCGCACCACGGCCCAGCGCGCGCCGTCGACCAGCACCTCGGGCACCAGCAGGCGGGTGTTGTAGGTGCCGGCCTGCACGGCCCCATAGGCGCCGGCCGAAAACACCGCCAGGAGGTCGCCCGCCCGCGGCTCCGGCATCGCGCGGCCGAGCGCCAGATAATCGCCGGTCTCGCAAACGGGTCCGACCACGTCGGCCGTCACGGTGGCGGTACCGGCGGGCTCGACCACGGGACGGATGTCGTGGTGGGCCTCGTAGAGGGTTGGGCGGATGAGGTCGTTCATGGCGGCGTCCACCACCACGAAGCTTTTCGCTTCGCCTTGCTTCACGGCCACCACGGCCGTCACCAGCAGCCCCGCATTGCCGACGATCAGCCGGCCCGGCTCGAGCACCACCGTGACGTCGAGCCCGTCGAGGTGGCGTCGCGCCAGGGCGGCGTAGCGGGTGGGATGGAACGCGGAGGCATCCTCGCCCGCGTGATACGGGATGCCGAGGCCGCCGCCGATGTCGACGTGGTCGATCAGGTGGCCGGCGGCCCTGAGGTCGCGCACCAGCCCGGCCAGCACCGCGAAGGCGTTGTCGAAAGGTTCGAGGTCGGTGATCTGCGACCCGATATGCATGTCGACGCCCGTCACCGCGATGCCGGGCAGGCGGGCCGCCTCGGCGTAAAGCGCGTGGGCGCGGCCGAGCGGGATGCCGAACTTGTTTTCGGCCTTGCCGGTAGAAATCTTGGCGTGGGTCTTGGCGTCGATGTCGGGGTTGATCCGCAGCGCGATGCGGGCGGTGCGGCCGCTGGCGGCGGCGAGACGCGACAGCGTCGCCAGTTCAGGTTCGGATTCGACGTTGAAGCACAGGATGTCGGCGTCGAGCGCCAGCGCGATCTCCCGCGCCGTCTTGCCGACGCCCGAGAAGGTGATGCGCCCGGCCGGCACGCCGGCCGCCAGCGCCCGCCTGAGCTCGCCTTCCGACACCACATCCATGCCGGCGCCGAGCCGCGCCAGCACGCCCAGCACCGCCTGGTTGGAGTTGGCCTTGAGGGCGTAGCAGATCAGCGCCGGCTGGCCCGCGAAGGCCTCGGCCAGCACGCGGTAGTGCCGCTCGATCGTGGCCCGCGAATAACAATAGAACGGGGTGCCGACAGCCTCCGCCAGCATGCGGAGGTCGACGTCCTCGGCGTGCAGCACGCCGTCCCGGGGAACGAAATGGTGCATGGCTCAGAGCAGCGGATCGAGGATGAACGAATCGTGCGGTGGCAGGATGGGCGGGTTCTTGGCGCGCCGATGCACGCCCTGCTTGGTCACGTCGCTGCGCACCGGGGCGTTCGGGTCCGGCGCCGGTTCCAGCTTGCCGCGCCGGCCGCAGCCCGCGACCGACAAATTGACCAGCACGACGCCCAGCACCGCCCCCATCCTGATATGACGCGACACGGCCACGCAATTGCCTCCAGCAGATCGTCCCGCTCACTATAGCAGGGGCACCGGTTAAGCGAGCGGAAAGCACCCCCGTGGCTGACCGGCCCGGTTCCCGGCTGTAAGCTCGAACCGACCCTCGAAGAAACGTTACGCATGCCGACGCTCGGATATCCCACGCTCGACCAGCTTCGCGTCTTTCTGGCGGTGGCCCAGGCGGGCTCGTTTTCGGCCGCCGCCCGGGCGTTGAACCGGCGCCAGTCGGTGATCAGCTACACGGTGGCCAATCTCGAGGAGCAGCTCGGCGGCGTGCCGCTGTTCGATCGCAGCCGCCGGCTTCCCGTCCTGACCGAGGCGGGCGTGGCGGTGCTGGCCGAGGCCCGCA
Source organism: Lichenihabitans sp. Uapishka_5 (assembly GCF_033947565.1). NCBI lineage: Bacteria > Pseudomonadati > Pseudomonadota > Alphaproteobacteria > Hyphomicrobiales > Lichenihabitantaceae > Lichenihabitans > Lichenihabitans sp. Uapishka_5. The sequence continues at coordinate 2,166 of NZ_JARPVX010000146.1, read as the reverse complement.
AGGTGGCGGCCGCCGCGGATGCGTTGCGGGCGCGCGCCAAAGGCATGCTGCAGGGCCTCGAGGCCGAGGTGGCGCTGGCGGTCGACGTGATGCTGCCGACCGACCATCTGGTGCGGGTCCTGTCGGCCTTCCGGGAAGCCTTTCCGACCGTCGGGCTGCGGCTTTACACGGAATCGCTCGGCTCGGTGGCGCGCCTGGTGCTCGACGGCACCTGCATGATCGGCGTCACGGGCCCGCGCATGGTGGAGATCGGCAGTCTGGTGACGCGGCCGCTCAATGCCGTCACGATGGTGCCGGTCGCGGCGCCCGGGCATCCGCTGGCCCGGCCCGGCGGCCCGATCCCGCGCGAAGAGCTGCAGCATCACATCCAGCTGGTGTTGACCGACCGTTCGGAACTCACCAAGGGGCACGACTTCGCGGTGCTGAGCCCGCAAACCTGGCGGCTCGCCGATCTCGGGGCCAAGCACGCTTTGCTGGTCGGCGGGCTCGGCTGGGGCAACATGCCCGAACATGCGGTGCGGCCCGACATCGCGGCGGGGCGGCTCACCCATCTCCGCATCGCCGACCTGCCCGACCACAGTTACGGTTTCTCGGCGATCCACCGCGCCGACGCCCCGCCGGGCCCGGCCGGGCAATGGCTGCTGGAGCGGCTCGCGGATTTCACTTGATCGATCGAGGCCCGGAAACCTCACCGGGCCAGCGGTCAAGCCGACGGGGCTTCGGCGGCCAGCCGCTCCAGCCAGCTTGTCGCCTGCGCCCGCACGTTGGCGGGCGCGGTGCCGCCGAAACTCGTGCGGCTCGCCACCGAGTTGCGGACGCCGAGCACGCTGAAGACCGCGGCCGTGATGCCGGGCTCGATCGCCTGCATGGCGTCGAGCGGCAGTGCTTCGAGCGTCGTGCTGCGCTCGGCCGCCGCCGCCACGATGCGGCCTGTGACGTGGTGGGCTTCCCGGAACGGCAGGCCGAGCACCCGCACCAGCCAGTCGGCGAGGTCGGTCGCGGTGGCGAAGCCCGAGCCCGCCGCCTGTTCCATGCGGGCGAGGTCGGGCTTCAGGTCGCGCACCATGCCGGCCGTGGCGGCCACGCAAAGCGCCAGCGCGTCGAGGGCGTCGAAGGTGCCCTCCTTGTCTTCCTGCATGTCCTTCGAATAGGCGAGCGGCAGGCCCTTCATGACGATCAGCAGCCCGGTCAGGGCGCCGACGATGCGGCCGGCCTTGCCGCGCACGAGTTCGGCCGCGTCCGGGTTGCGCTTTTGCGGCATGATCGAGGAGCCGGTCGAGAACTTGTCCGACAAGGCCGCGAAGCCGAATTGCGGCGTCGCCCACAAGACGATCTCCTCGGCGAAGCGCGACAGGTGGATGGCGCAGATCGACGCCGCGGCCAGCACCTCGAGCACGAAATCGCGATCCGCCACCGTGTCGAGCGAGTTGCGGGTCGGCCCCTCGAAGCCGAGGGCGGCCGCCACCTGATGGCGATCGATCGGGAACGAGGTGCCGGCCAGCGCAGCCGCCCCGAGCGGGCATTCGTTCATGCGGGCGCGAGCATCGCGCAGCCGGCCGCGATCGCGCCCGATCATCTCCACATAGGCCAGGAGATGGTGGCCGAGCGTCACCGGCTGGGCCGATTGCAGGTGGGTGAAGCCCGGCATCACGGCGTCGGTATGGGCCAGGGCCTTCTCGGCCAGCGCCCCCTGCAGGTCGCGCAGGCCGGCATCGAGCCCGTCCACCGTGTCCCGCACCCATAACCGGAAGTCGAGCGCCACCTGGTCGTTGCGCGAGCGCGCCGTGTGGAGGCGGCCCGCCACGGGGCCGATCAGCGCGGCCAGCCGGGATTCCACGTTCATGTGAATGTCCTCGAGGTCGCGACGGAACGTAAACGTGTTCGCCTCGATTTCGCCCGCCACCTGGGTTAGGCCCGCGCCGATCGCCGCGGCATCGGGGCCTGAGACGATCCCCGTGGCGCCCAGCATGGCCGCGTGGGCCTGTGAGCCGCGGATGTCCTGGACAGCGAGGCGCTTGTCGAAGTCGATGGACGCGTTGATTTCTTCCATGATGGCATCCGGGCCGCTCGCGAACCGGCCGCCCCACATCGCATTGCTCATCGCTTTTCCGGATCCCTGATGGCCGACCCTGCGCTCCCGACCCCCCAAAAACCGTGGCGCCGACG
>NZ_JARPVX010000145.1:0-4775 GCF_033947565.1 Lichenihabitans sp. Uapishka_5 | reverse complement strand
GCGCATATTCCACCCCGGACGACCCCACGGCGAAGCGACGCCCGGATTGCGCCAGCCGCCACAACTGCCGCCCGGCCTCGGCCTGGGTGGCGCGATCCGCGACGTCGAGCAGCAGCAGGCTGTCGGGCGTGGCGAGCAGCCGATCCACCGCGGCCGTGGGGTCGGGGCCCGCCAGGGCCGCGAGGTCGGCCAGCGTCACCGGACGGGCGGTCTGGGCCGCCATGTGCAGGCGCAGGTCGGCTTCCCGCATCGGGGTCACGGGATGGCGGCTCATCACCGGATGACGGTCGATGCGGAAGGTCTCGCCCCGAAAGGCGGCGAACAGCGTGCCAAAGGCCGTGTAGCGCTTGAGTTGCGGCGCGCCGACCACGAGCGGCACGACATCCTGGCCGAACGCCCTTGCGCCGATCTCGGCCGCGCGGCCGATGTTGCCGACCGTCGGCGCGGAATCGAAGGTCGAGCAGACCTTGTAATGGGTCACGGCGGCGCCGAGGTCGCGCAGCGCCGCAAAGGCGGGCGCGAGATGCGCGTCCATCCAGGCCGGGGTTTCGCTGCGGCTCGTGCCCGCGACGCCGATGGCGCGGGCTTCGGGAAAGCGGTCGCGCTGCGCGGCCGAGGGCGCCTCGGTGAACAACACCGTCGGCACGCCGCATGAGGCGAGCGCCTCCATGACATCGGTCGAACCGGTGAGGTCGTCCCCGTAATAGGACAAAAGGAGCGACATCAGGCGGCCGCGTCCGAGGCGCCGAAAAACGCGATCGATTGCGCCAGCTCGGTATGCTGGCGTGCGTAGACGTCGAGATCGACGCCCGCGACCGTCGCCTCCCAGGCCTGCTGCACCGCCTTGACGCCGGCCGCCGGGCCGCCCGGATGGCTGACGATGCCGCCGCCGCACAGGTAGAGCAGATCCGTGGTCCGGCCCGTGCGGGCAAAGGTGTCGGGCGCCTGGCCGCCCCATTGGCCCGAGCCCACCACCGGCATGCAACAGTCGGCGGGTGAGAACATCGGCGTCGTGACGGCCGCGAAAGAGCGGACGAAGCTGTCGTCCGGCTCCCAATACTTCACCCGGATGCCGTTGATCTGGAACTGATCGATGCCGAGCAGTCGCCAGAACTGTTGATAGACCGAAAAGTCGAGGCCGAGGCTCGGATGGCGGGTCATGGCATCCCAGCCGGCCCGGTGGGCGTGCAGGGCGAGCCGCGACCGCTTGCGCAGGAATCTTAGCCCGCCGAACCCCACCGCATTGAGGCAGATTACGGCCGCGTTGCCGCCCGCATCCGCCACCATATCGTGGTTGCGCAGCATCTGGTCCGGGTCGTCCGACGAAATGTTGAACGCATACATGACCTTGCGGCCGGTCTTCTGTTCGCCGTCACGGATGATCGGCATGATGGCGGCCACGCGCTCGGCCAGCGGCGAATAGGCCGGGCTCATCAGCTTTTCGTCGTCCTTGATGAAGTCGACCTCCGCGGCCACGAGGTCGCGCACCAGCGCCGCGGTTTCGTGCGGCCTTAGGCCGAGGGCGGGCTTGACGATCGAGCCGATCACCGGCCGGTCCTGCACACCGGTGAGCCGGCGCGTGCCCGCGACGCCGAACTGAGGCCCGGGGTAGGCGGCCGCAAAGGCCGGGGGCAGGCGCAGGCCGGTCACCCGGAAGCCGGAAAACCCCTTGATGGCCGAGGCGCCGCCGACCGCGATGGTCATCAGCGCCGCGAGGTCGGTGCCGATCGCATCGAGCGGGAAATCGATGTCGGCTTCACCGGCGCGGTAGCGGGCCCCCGCGATGGCGCCATCCGGCCACGCCGCCGTGGCGACGGGCGGCAACTCGCGGTAGCCGGCCACCCGGGCCGCGACGCGGGCCTTCAGCTCCGGGGTTTCGCCCGGCAGCGCCACAAAGGTGCCGGTCGACTGGTCGCTGGCGATCTTCGCCGCGAGCCGCTCGGGGTCGCCCGCCGTCTCGATACGGTAGGTCAGCCGGATCGCATCGTCGGGCTGGCTGGCGGCTGGCAACATGGGGGCGCTCCGGGGCGACGGTCAGGTGATGCGCTGGATCGAGGCCGCGAGCTCTTCGGGCTCGAACACCCGGCGCCAGTCGTCGCGCATCAGGGCCGGCTTGCCGAACTCGATGGCCTTGTTGCAGGCATCCGAGAACACGCCCTGCTTTTCCTCGAAGATCACCGAGCCGAGGACGTTCATGTGGCCGAGCAGGAAGTCGCGCGCCGCATCGCGCGGCACGCCGCGAGCCACCACCTCGTCCATGGCTTCCTTCATCACCACCAGCAGCGTGGCGCAGACGGTTTCGGACAGGCCGGGCTCGAGCAGCGCCATCTGCTCGACGGTGACGCGGTGCGAGCGCATCACCGGGGCCCAGATCACCTTGGCGACCTCTTCGCCGAGCGCATAAGCGCTTTCCGGCCCCTGCATCAGCGAACTGACGATGTGCTGCTTGGCCGCGATGCCGCCGAAATAATCGGTCTTGGCGTGCATCTCGGTTTCATCGTTGAAGATCGGCGGATGGCACGGGTGGGTCACGAAATAGGTGAGGTCGGGCCGCTCGGGCAGGTGGCCCGCGAAGGGCGCCGCGGCGTCGAGCGCCACCACCATCGTGCCGGCCTTGAGGCGCGGGCTGATTGCCGCCGCGACCGTGCCGATGATCGTGTCGGGCACGGCCAGGATGACCACATCGGCGCCGTCGAGCGCCGTATCCTGGTCCACGGCCTCGAAGCCGAGATCGTCCTTCAGGCGCTGGCGTCCCGCCGGGCTGACCTCGACATGCCGGACCTCGAAGCGCGACCCCTTGAGATTGCTGGCGAGCCGATAGCCCATCTTTCCGCCGGCACCGAACAAAGCGATGGCTGTCACAACAAACCTCCCCCCGAGTCCTCGAAGACTACGTTCGAGGCGCAAACTGGTATGATGAGTGTATCGCGCTTTCTTTCCGGCCCTGTCAATCCGCATGATCTGCGCTTCGCCGGGGGAGAGGCGGACCGGGGCTGGTCGGCGGAGCGCGGGTCATTGCGGATGGGTTCGGATGCCGGGCCAGCCCTCGCCGATGCGAGCCTGACGGACCCTTGGTCGCGGTCGCGAAGAGAGCCGGGCAACGGGCAGGGATCGCTTGACAGTCTATTAAAATAATAGACTAATGGGTGTGTGGCTTGGCGTGCGCTTGGGAGTTGCGGTGCATCGATGTTTGTTCGGGCCCCCTCGCCGCTGCTCGACCTGATGGTCGTCGGCCCCAGCCGCATGATCTCCGCGGGCCGGATGTCCGGTCGTGGCGCAATCGGTCGTGTGCCGGCTGGTGGCCCGGATCGGCTGCGACCGAGACACATTCGTTCACGGGCATGACGCCCAAGCTCGATCCAACAGGACTTTCCGATGAGCCTTTCAGACGACCTCGCCCGCACCGTGGACACCGTCCGGTCCGCCGTGCCGGAGCACGTGTTCGAGGCGATCGGACGCTCGATCACCGATCTTCAGGCCACCGGGATCGCGGATCGCGCCGTCGGCGTCGATGAACGGATCGCCTTTCCGGTCCTCGAGCATCTCGACGGTGCGCCGTTTCCGCTGGCCGATAGGCTGGCCGGGCGGCCGGCGATCCTGGTGTTCTACCGTGGCGGCTGGTGCCCTTATTGCAACGTCGCGTTGCGGGCCTATGCGGCGGCGCTGCCCGAGATCGAAGCCGCGGGCGCCACGATCGTCGCCGTGACGCCGGAGCGGGCCGAGCATGCCGTCGAGACTGCCCAGATCACCGATGGCGGCCTCGGCTTCCCGATCGCGGTCGATAAGGGCAATGCCTTTGCGCGCGCCCTCGGCCTCGTCTTCGCGGTGCCGGAGTCGCTCCGGCCGCTCTACCGCGAGATCGGCATCGACCTCGCGGCCTGGAACGGCGACGAAACCCATGAATTGCCGGTGCCGGCCACCTATGTGGTCGACCAGGGCGGCGTCGTCCGCTGGGCCTTCGTCGAAGCCGATTTCACCCGTCGCGCCGATCCGCGCGACGCGATCGCGGCGCTGAAGCGGCTGCGCCTCGCGGCGGCGTAGCGGGATGCGGCGCATCGCCCGGGGGTGCATCCCGGCCCTGATGGGGTGAACGGCGATCGGCGGATCGACGCTCGTCATGCTTGGCGCCGCCCTGCTTGGGCTCAGACCGCCGTAAAACCGTTATCGACGAACAGGTGGGTGCCGTTGACGAAGCTTGCTTCGTCGCTGGCGAGGAAGAGCGCCGCGCGCGCCACCTCCTCGGGTTCACACATGCGGCCCTGTTGCGCCGCGATCGCCGCATCCGACACATCCACGCCGAGGCGTGTGAGCTCATCCACCTCGCGCATCCCGTGCGGTGTCTTGATGAAGGCGGGGCAGACCGCATTGCAGCGGATGCCGCGGTCGCGGAATTCGACCGCGATCGCGCGCGCAAACATATGGCAGGCGCCCTTGGTGGTGTCGTAGAGCACCTCCATCGGCGTCGCCGCCACGGCCGAGATCGACGAGGTGCAGACGATGCTGCCCCCGCCGGCGTCGATCATGCCGGGCAGCACGGCCCGGGTCATCAGAAACATGCTGCGCACGTTGACGGCCATCAGCCGGTCCCATTCCGCCAGCGTGGTGTCGAGGAACGGCTTCACCACGATGGTGCCGGCATGGTTGAACAACACCGTCACGGCTCCGAGCGCGGCACCGATCGCCGCCACGGCGGCCGTCACCTGGGCCTCGTCCGACACGTCGGCGGGCGCAAAGGCGGCCTGCGCGCCCGCCGCCACCAACTCGGCCGCCAGCGC
>NZ_JARPVX010000144.1:0-4781 GCF_033947565.1 Lichenihabitans sp. Uapishka_5 | reverse complement strand
GGCCTCGTAGACCGAGCCGAGGATGTCGGCGATGCCGCGCTTGATCGAGGCGGGCGTGATGCCATGCAGGGTGTTGTAGGCCACCTGCTTTTCGCGGCGGCGCACCGTTTCGGCCATGGCGCGCTCCATCGAGCCCGTGACCTTGTCGGCATAGAGGATGACGCGGCCGTCGACGTTGCGGGCGGCGCGCCCGATGGTCTGCACCAGCGAGGTTTCGGAGCGGAGAAAACCTTCCTTGTCGGCGTCGAGCACCGCCACCAGGGCGCATTCGGGGATGTCGAGGCCCTCGCGCAGCAGGTTGATGCCGACCAGCACGTCGAAGACGCCGAGCCTGAGGTCGCGGATGATCTCGATGCGCTCGATGGTGTCGATGTCGGAATGCATGTAGCGGACCTTCACGGCGTTATCGTGCAGGTATTCGGTGAGGTCCTCGGCCATGCGCTTGGTCAGCACAGTGACGAGCGAGCGGTAGCCGCGCGCCGCGACCTGCTTAATCTCGTCGAGCAGATCGTCGACCTGGGTGCGGACGGGGCGCACCTCGACCGGCGGGTCGATGAGGCCGGTGGGGCGGATCACCTGCTCGACGAAGATGCCTTGCGCGCGCTCCATCTCCCACGGGCCGGGCGTCGCCGAGACGTGCACGGTCTGGGGCCGCATGGCGTCCCATTCCTCGAAGCGCAGCGGCCGGTTGTCCATGCAGGAGGGCAGGCGGAAGCCGTATTCGGCCAAGGTGGCCTTGCGGCGGAAGTCGCCGCGATACATGCCGCCGATCTGCGGCACCGTGACGTGGCTTTCGTCGGTGAAGACCAGCGCATTGTCGGGCAGGTATTCGAACAAGGTTGGCGGCGGCTCGCCGGGCCGCCGCCCGGTGAGGTAGCGCGAATAATTCTCGATGCCCTGGCACGAGCCCGTGGCCTCCAGCATCTCGAGGTCGAAGGTGCAGCGTTGTTCGAGCCGCTGCGCCTCGATGAGGCGGCCGCCTTCGTAAAGCTCCTCGAGCCGGCCCTTCAGCTCGGCCTTGATGGCCTTGATGCTTTGCACCAGCGTCGGGCGCGGCGTGACGTAATGCGAATTGGCGTAGATCTTGATGAAGTCGAGGTCGTTGGTCTTCTTGCCGGTCAGCGGGTCGAACTCGACGATGCTTTCGATCTCGTCGCCGAAGAAGTTCACGCGCCAGCCACGATCCTCGTAATGGGCCGGGAACAGTTCCACGGTGTCGCCGCGCACGCGGAAATTGCCGCGGGTGAAGTCGGGCGTGCGCTTGTATTGCAGGGCCACGAGGTCGGCCAGGAGCTGGCGCTGGTCGATGCGCTCGCCGACCTTCACCGAGAAGGTCATGGCCGTATAGGTTTCGACCGAGCCGATGCCGTAGATGCAGGACACCGAGGCCACGATGATGACGTCGTCGCGCTCGAGCAGCGACCGCGTCGCCGAATGGCGCATGCGGTCGATCTGCTCGTTGATGGTGGATTCCTTCTCGATATAGGTGTCCGAGCGCGGCACATAGGCTTCGGGCTGGTAATAATCGTAGTAGGACACGAAATATTCGACGGCGTTGTTGGGGAAGAAGCTCTTGAACTCGCCGTAGAGCTGCGCCGCCAGGGTCTTGTTGGGCGCCAGGATCAGGGCCGGGCGCTGGGTTTCCTTGATGACCTGGGCCATCGTGAAGGTCTTACCCGAGCCGGTGACGCCGAGCAGCACCTGGTCACGGTCGCTGGCCCGCACGCCCTCCACCAGCTCCTTGATGGCGGTGGGCTGGTCGCCCTTGGGCTCGTAATCGCTGACGAGGTCGAACACCACGCCGCCCTCGGACTTGTCCGGGCGGGGCGGGCGGTGCGGCACCCAGTCGGAGGTGCCGGCCTTGAAGCGCGGGTCGCCGGTCTCGATCAGCGCCTTCAGCACGTCGGCGGTGGCCTGAGCGCCCGAAGGCAGGCGCGGCGACGACTCGGTCTCGGTCGGCTTGATGCGGCGGTTGCCGCCCGGCAGCTTGCTGCCCGGCCGGTCGAGCGTGATGGCCTCGCCTTCGAGCGCCGGCTGCGGCCGCTCGGCCATGCCGCGCGGCTTGGCATTAAGGGCCGGGTTCAGCAGCGCCGCGAGGTGCTCGTCGAGCGGCGCCACATCGGGCCGGGACGCCTTGGCGCGGGAGGGTTTGACGGGTTTCTGAGCGGCCATGCGACCAATATGGCGACTCGGCGGGCCGCGGCCAAGGTGGCGGGGGGACGCGTCAGTAATGATAGCGGCATTGCGCGATCAGCAGGCTTTCGCCCGCAACGCGATAGACCAGCCGGTGCTCCTGCGTCAGCCGGCGCGACCACCAGCCGGACAAAGGCCCCCGCAGCGGCTCCGGCTTGCCGGTGCCCGCAAAGGGCGTGCGGGTGCACTCGCGGATCAGGCCGTTGAGGCGGACCAGCAGCTTGGGATCGGTGGCCTGCCAGTGGAGATAATCCTCCCAGGCCCGCTCATCGAAGACGAGCTTCACTCCGCGAGGTCGCGCTCACGCCCCTCGCCAGCCTCCAGGCTGCGAGTGGCGTCGAGCAGGCGGTCCGCGTTGCGGGGACTGCGAAGGAGGTAGTCGGTCTCGGTCAGGGCCTCGTAATCCTCCAACGACATCAGCACGGCGACCGGCTTGCCGCGGTCGCGGGTGATGGCCACCGGCTCACGATCAGCGCTGACGCTGTCGAGCGTGGCCGCGAGGTTTCGGCGGAAATCACTATAGGAGGTCGAACGCATCGCCTGTTGTACGCGTTCGCGTACCGGCTCGCAAGCGTGGTGCGCCGCCTGCTTCAGCCCCGCGGCACCGGCCGCCAGCCTGGCGGGGCCAGCTCGAAGCCCTCGAAGCGGAATCCCGGCGCCACCGTGCAGCCGACGAGCGTCCAGGCGCCGAGGCTGGTGGCGGTCTGCCAGTGGTGGGCAGGCACCACCAGCTGCGGCATCTGCCCGGCCAGGAGGTCAGGCCCGAGGTGGCGCGCCGTGGCATCGTGGCCGTTGGGCGAGGTGGTCAGCACCAGCGGCGCGCCTGCATGCCAGTGCCACACCTCCACGGCATCGACGCGGTGCCATTCCGACAATTCGCCGACGTCGAGCAGGAACAGGATGGCGGTCGAGCGAGCGCGACCGCTCTCGTCGACCGCCGGATCGCGGAAGGTTTCGCAATAATGGCCACCCTCGGGATGCGGCTTGAGCCCGAGCCGGGCGATCACCTGCCGGGCCGTGAGCGTCATCGGCTCAGGCCCGGTTCTTGCGCTCGCGGATCTCCGTGAAGACCGCGGTCGGGTCGGCGCCCGCCATGCCGATGGCGCGCTGCAGCGCCGGGTCGCCGATACGCAGGAACGGGTTGGTGGCGACCTCGAGCGCGATCGTAGTCGGCACCGTCATCTTGCCGGCCTTGCGCAGCTCTTCCACCTCGGCGGCGCGGGTCTGCAGCAGGGTGTTGTCGGGGTCGACCGTGATGGCGAAGCGGGCGTTGCCGAGCGTATATTCGTGGCCGCAATACACCTTTGTTTCGATCGGCAGGCGCGTCAGCTTCAGGAGCGACGTCACCATCACGGCCATCGGGGTTTCGAACACCCGGCCGCAGCCGAGCGGGAACAAGGTGTCGCCGGCGAACAGGATCGCCTCGTCCTCGAACCAGTACACGATGTGGCCGGCCGTGTGGCCGGGGGTTTCCAGCACTTTGGCGCGCAGCTTGCCGACACTGACGAGATCGCCTTCTGCAACCGCCACATCGACGCCGCCGATCTTCGCCGCCTCCTTGGCGGGCGCCGTGACGCGCGCATCCGGGAAGCGGGCCTTCAGCGCGCCGATGCCCTGGGTATGGTCGGCATGGTGGTGGGTCACCAGGATGTCGGTGAGCGTCCAGCCCTTGGTGGCCAGCGCATCGAGGATGGGAGCCGCTTCCGGGGCGTCGATCGTGGCCGTGCTGCCCGTGGCGGGGTCGTGCAGTAGCACCCCGTAATTGTCCTTGAGGCAGGGGAACTGGTGAACATGGGCCGTCATCCGCGATCTCCGTGGGCGGCCCGATGGCGCGGGCCGATACACGAATCTGGGTCGCGCCCGCCGGCTGTCCAGGGCGCGGCGCCATGGCTTCGCCACGCTGGAACGCCACCACGGTTCTGGCGACGGCGCATGGCCGTCCGGGGAGGGGCTGGGCCTATGCTGACGCGTCGTACCATGATGACCGGAGCGACGCTCTGGGCGGGCAGCCTGCTGCCGGCCGTGGCCGAGCCCGGCCTTGATCCCGCGGAAAGCCTAGCGCGGCTCGAACGGCGGGCCGGAGGCCACCTCGGCGTCGCGATCCTGGCCGCTGATAGTGGCGCTGTGGTCGGCCACCGTCTCGACGAGGCTTTTCCACTCTGCAGCACCCACAAGCTGTTGTCGGCCGCCTTCGTGCTGGCCCGGGCCGAGGCCGGGCAGGACCGGCTCGACCGCCGCATCGCCTACGGGCCGGACGCGTTGCTGCCCTACGCACCCGTCACCAAGCTGCATGCGGGGAGCGGCATGACGCTGGCGGCGCTGTGCGAGGCCGCCGTCACGCTCAGCGACAACACGGCCGCGAACCTGCTGCTCGACAGTTTCGGCGGCCCGCCCGCCCTGACGGCCGCGTTGCGCCGCTGGGGCGACGACGTCACCCGGCTCGACCGCACCGAGCCGACGCTCAACGAGGCGCGGCCCGGCGATCCGCGCGACACCACCACGCCTCGCGCCATGGCGACGCTGCTGCGCAGGATCGCGCTGGGACCGGCCTTGACGGAGGGCTCGCGCGACCTGCTGCAGGGCTGGAT
>NZ_JARPVX010000143.1:0-4863 GCF_033947565.1 Lichenihabitans sp. Uapishka_5 | reverse complement strand
ACAAGCTCGGACATTATGTGTGGGTGGAGGGACGCTACAGCCTCGTGCCCGAGAAGGGCCTGTCGCAATCTCTGCCGTTAACGAGTCGTTAGCCATGTCGGCCGAGTTTGCCGCCTCCTGCTCGGAGGCTCGCCATGATCCTGTCCGCCATCGCCGCCAAGCTGAAGCGCCGATCGAAGGACGACTTCAAGGGCCGCCATTTCGAGGCGGGGCTGATCGTCCAGGCGGTGTCGTGGTACCTGCGCTACCCGCTGAGCTACCGCGACATCGAGGAGCTGCTGCTCGAGCGCGGCCTCGAGGTCGACCACAGCACGGTGAACCGTTGGGTGCTGGCCTACGCGCCGCTGATCGAGCGCCGGCTGCGCCCCTTCCGCAAGTCCCACTGCGGGTCGGTGCGCGTCGACGAGACCTACGTCCGCATTCGGGGCGAGTGGCGCTACCTGTACCGTGCCATCGACAAGCACGGCGAGGCGGTCGACTTTCTGCTCACCGCCAAACGCGACCTCGACGCTGCCAAGCGGTTCTTCCGCAAGATGCTGAAGGACGGCCCCCTGTTGTCGCCCGACCGGATCGGCACGGATGGGGCCAGCACCTACCCGGGCGCCATTGCGGCGGCTCGGAAAAAGGGCCAACTGGCGCGCGACCCCGTCCACCACGTGACCAAGCACCTCCAGCAGGGGATCGAGAGCGACCATTTCCGGCTGAAAAAGAACATGCCGCGCGTGGGCGTCTTTCAGAGCTTCAACACGGCGCGGCGCTCCATCCAGGGCTTCGAAGGCATGCTGTGGCTGCGCAAGGGCTTCGGCTTCGCGGGCGCCTGGACCGTCATCGAGCAGAACCGAATGCTCGGGCTCTGCTTCGGACTTCCGGAGGTTAACGAAGCGTAAAAATCAGCGCTTCCAAGGCGATCTACAACCTGATCGGGATTTTGCGACAGGCCCCAGACGATGGCTGTCATGCAGCAGCATGCCGCGAGTGGTGAGGTGACTACGGCGCAGGACGTCGCGGAGGCGGTTTTCCGTGCAGCGACCGATCCCAACTGCCCGATGATCCTACCGGCTGGTGCCGACGCGATCGCTTGGTCCGAAGGTCGCTGAGCGACTGCTTCTGGGTGCGAAACGCACGCGCCTGGACGTCCGCGTCGGGTCGGAAGCTGCCATCATCTGGTGCATCACTCAAGACTTTTGCACCCGTGCGGTCCTACACCACGCGATTGTGTCGTGTCGCGCGCCGGAACCCCTGAGGCGGGATTCCAAACAGGCGGACAAACGCCCGGCGCATGCGTTCCGAATCAGAAAAGCCGACTGACCTTGCTATAACCTCGATAGGCTCCATTCCCTGCTCAATCCGCAAACAAGCAACCTCAACGCGAATCCGCTCAACAGCCTTTGCAGGTGTTTCGCCGGTCTCACGCTTGAACGCGCGGCCGAAATGACGAAGGCTGAGACAGGCCGCCTCCGCCAGTCGTTCTGCCGGCAGCGGCTCGGCAATATGTTCTCGCACGAAGCGCAACGTGGCGCGTATGCGATCCGTCTCCCCGTCCAAATCCGACAGCGCCGAGAACTGCGACTGTCCTCCGCTGCGGCGATGATAGACGACCAAATCCCTGGCGACGCTTTGCGATGCTGCCAGACCCAAATCGGCTTCGATGATCGCCAAAGCCAAGTCGATGCCGGCGCTGATGCCGGCCGACGTCCAAGCCCATCCATCGGCCACAAAAATGCGGTCGCCTTCCACGCGTACACGGGGATAATCACGCTGTAATCTCGCAACCTGTTGCCAGTGCGTCGTCGCAGTTCGACCGTTCAGCAGACCGAGTTCAGCCAGCATGAACGCCCCGGTACAGACGCTCGCCACCCGCCGAGCCCCGGATGCAGCGACCCTGAAAGCATTTGTCTGCTGAGCATCCAGCATGGGTGCAATGTCTCCTCCGACCATGATCAGGGTGTCGGCTGCATCTATTCCTGCAGGTTGGGTTGTTGTTCCGACACCGCTGTTGCTGGCGACCAGCCCCCCTTCGACGGAAAGCGTTCGCAAGTCGTAGGCCTTTGCTTCAGTCGTCAGCATCGCGCTTTGGAACGCGCATAGCGGCCCGGCTAGGTCGAGCATCTGAAAGCCGGGAGAGAGGAAGAACGCGATCCGGTGCATGTGGCGTATAATAAGGGAATTACGTCTTTTGCGCCATAAAAGCTACATGGCATGGTTGGCGGGACAGGAGTTTTCATGACCCGCCCCCTAACCATCGTCATGCCGATCTACGACGGCGTCACCCAGCTGGACTTCACTGGTCCGCATCAGTTTCTGGTGCGCGTTCCCGACGCCACGATTGTGGTGGCCTCGATGGAGGCCCAACCGGTCAATTCGCACGGTCTGGTTTTCTCCCAACTCACGGACCTTCAAGGCGTCGCAAGCTGCGACGTGCTTTGCGTTCCGGGTGGCTCAGGTTGCTATCAGGCGTTGGAGAACGACCGCTTCCTCGAACAGATCCGACGGCTCGGGGCAATGGCGACCTACATCACGTCGGTCTGCACTGGCTCATTAATCCTTGGAGCAGCAGGCTTGCTTTCCGGCCGCAAGGCGGCCTGCCACTGGGCATGGCGAGATCTGCTACCGCTGTTCGATGCCATTCCCGATGCCGGTCGCGTTGTGCGGGACGGGAACATCATCACAGGGGGCGGCGTCACTGCCGGCATCGACTTCGCTCTGACCCTGATCGAAGAACTACGCGGCATCGAGGTTGCTCAAGCTATTCAACTCGGCCTTGAATATGCACCCGCTCCGCCATTTGAGGCTGGGCGACCTGATCTTGCTCCCCCTGCTGTGCTCGCCACTGTTACCCAAGGGATGGCGGTTGCAATGGCCGAGAACCGCCGGAGGGTTGAGGTGGTTGCAGCCAAGCGCCGATAGTCGGGTGATAGCTGGATAGTGCAAAATTCAAGGGTGATGCACCACGCCATAGCTGGGATCGGCCCAAAGCAGACCGGAGCGGCGGTGCGTCATTCAGCGGTTTCGCCCCATGCGAGCGCCGCTTTCGATCAGACTAGGATATGTGTTCGTCTCGCCGCTAGGGACATGCGGGCTGGCGAAACGAAAGGTGTTCCTGCCTTCCCGCTTGGCTCGATACAGCGCTGCGTCGGCGCGCTCAAGCAGCAGGTTTGGATCAGCGGCATCGAACGGGGCCAGGGCGACGCCGGCCGAGGCGCTTACCTTCAGGTCACGCGTGCCAACCTGGTAAGGGGCGCTGAGCGTCGCCACGAGCTTTCCCGCGAGCCAAGCCGCCTCACCAGGCTCGCTCATGACGCTTTGCAAGATCGCGAACTCGTCGCCGCCGAAGCGAGCTGCGGTATCGCAAGCCCGTAGCGCAGCCCGGAGCCGGTCGGCCACCTGCTTCAGCAGGTCGTCGCCTATCGCGTGCCCATGAGTGTCATTCACCGCCTTGAAGCCGTCGAGATCAAGGAAGATCGCGGCTAAACACTCACCGTCGCGGCGTCGCACCAGGGCGGATGCGAGCCGTTCGTGAAATAGGAAGCGGTTCGGCAGGTCGGTCAGGGCATCGTGATGCGCCATATGCGCGATCCGGGCCTCGTTGGCACGGCGCTCCGTGACGTCCTCAGAGACGCCCAGGATGTACCGCGGCGGATTTTCCGGCCGATCGCTCAACCCAACTTTCTGAGTGCGCAGGAAGCGCTCGCTTCCGTCTGGCCGGTGAATGATCTCGTCCTCGAACGTCGCGACCTTATCGACTCGCAGCGCCACCTCGTCTTGCGGAGCGAAGCGCGCAGCAACTTCCGCACCGAAGACTTCAGCATCGGTGCGCCCGATCACCTCGGCGCGTGTGCGACCGAATAGCGTCTCACTGGCTCGATTATAGATGACGAACCGACCCTCATGCTCCAGGTCCTTCGCGAACACGGCCACCGGCACCTGGTCAACGATCTCTGTGAGGAAGATGCGTGCGCTGCTGACTTCCTGCTCTGCTCTGTGCTGCTCGGTCAAATCGAAGATGGCCGCCAGGACGGCCGGTTGACCGCCGTAATCAAGGCGGCAGCCCGCCATCCGCACCAGTTTTTCTTTACCGCCGGCTGTCCAATGGGTGACGATCGCACCTGCGGTCATCGATCCGACCATATTATTCTGGATGAATGCAGCGATCTCGCCAGACGTGTGCTCGGGCCTGATGTCGCGGATCCTCAGTTTCAAGAATTGCTCACGCGCGTAGCCGTAGAACGCAACAGCCGCGTCGTTGACGGCGATGATTTCATGAGTCTGCACATCAGACACAATCATCGGCACAGGATTGGCATCAAACAGGAGGCGGAATGACTCTTCGCGCTCCCGCGCCTCCGTGATGTCAGCCCGTATGCCGATACGGCCGCCATGCGCGAGGCGCCTATCCTGCACTCGCACCCAACGACCATTCGTCAGGCGGTGCTCGTGCGCACCTTCAGCATCGGCGAACCGAGACAAGCGTTCGGCCAGCCACGCCTCTTCGCGCCCGACAGCGCTTGGGACCAAGCCCTGCACGATGCAATGTCGCAGGTGGTCAGCGAAGCGCGTTCCGACCCGCAGGTCGATACCCATGCCATAAATTTCAGTGAAGCGCTGATTCCAGAATACGAAGCGGTCATCCTCATCGAAAATGGCGATCGCCTCAGGAAGCGCTTCGAGCGCATCCTGATAACGTCGCATTATTCGTCTGCCTTGCCGCATTCGGCGCTCATCATCCACTAGGACAAAGCTTAGGGGATCTGGATTAACAAACCGGCTGAGGAGTGCCTTGCCGTTGCGTAGACCTGAAGCTCCGCAACGCCGAGCTATGTGGGAAACTGGGTGACGACGGTGGTTTGAAGGCGGCGTATCGAG
>NZ_JARPVX010000142.1:0-4915 GCF_033947565.1 Lichenihabitans sp. Uapishka_5 | reverse complement strand
CTTTTGGGCGTTTCCTCCCTAGACTTGGGCCGCCTTCGGGCGGCTCTTTTTTTGTCTCGGTGTCGCCTTAAAGCACAGACGATTGGCCGTTGCAAGGCTGATATGCGTTGATGCCTGTTATGATATCGTGGCGTCTTTTTGGCTGTCCTGCCGGATGATTTCGCTGGCTTTTTCGGCCACCATCAGGGTTGGGGCCTGGATGTTGCCGGCCGTGATGTTGGGGAAAACCGAAGCGTCGGCGATCCGCAGTGCTTCGGCGCCATGCACGCGAAGGCGCGGGTCGGTCACGGAGGTCGCCGGGTCGCGGCCCATGCGGCACGTGCCGCAAAGATGGTAGATCGAGCCCGACGCACCGCGGAACCACGTGAGCAGGTCGCCGTCGTCCTGCGCCAGATGCGAGGGCGGCATTTCCTCGACCGTGACGTCCCGCAAGGCCGGCGCCGCCATGATGCGGCGCGCCAGCCGGGCTCCCTCGACGGCTTCGCGGCGATCCCCCTCGGTCGACAGGTAGTTGGGGCGGATCAGCGGCGGCGCCTCAGGGTCGGGGCCGGCGATCGCCACGCTGCCGCGGCTGGTCGGACGACATGCATTGAAGGCCAGCAGGAAGCCCGGATAGGGCTCGGGCGCGAGACCCGCGCCGGGGTTCGGCGGGATGCGGTAGGACAGCGGGTTGAAGTAGAGCTGGATGGTCGGCCGCGATGCCTCGGGGTTGCCCCGAAAGAAGCCGCCGGCCTGGTTGACGCTCATCGCAAAGGGGCCCCGCCGGGTCAGCAGATATTGCAGCCCGAGCCGCGCCTGGCCGAGGCGGCTGCCGAAAGCGGCATTGAGGGTCGGCACGCGGGACCGGTAATAGAAGCTGGCGCAAAGGTGGTCCTGCAGGTTGGCCCCCACAGCGGGGCTGTGCCGCCGCACCGCGACCCCGGCGGCCTGCAGGGTCGCGCCGTCGCCGATGCCCGACAACTGCAGCAGCTTCGGCGTGCCCACGGCACCCGCCGTAAGAATCACCTCGCGGCGCGCCGTGACGGTCCGCACGACGCCATTCTGCCGCAGCATGACGCCGGTGGCCCGATGGGCGTCGTCGAACAGCAGCCGCTCGGCATGGGCGTGGCGCAGGATGGCGAGGTTCGGGCGCTTCAGCGCGGGCCATAGATATTCGAAGCTCGAGGACGACCGCTGCCCCCGGCGGGTCGACACGTCGTAGACGCCGGCACCCTCGATGGCCGCCCCGTTGAAGTCCGGCGTCGCCGGCAGCTGCAGCTCCCGGCAGGCGTCGAGGAAGCGTCGCGTCACCGGATGGATGCCGTCGCGCATCGGCGTGACGTGGATCGGCCCGGCGTCCCCATGCCATTCCGACGCGCCGTCCGCATGGGTTTCGAGCCGGCGAAAGGCCGGCAGCACGGCGTCGAAGCTCCAATCGGGCCCGGCGACCGCGGCCCAATCGTCGAAATCGGCCCGGTCGCCGCGAACGAACACCATGGCGTTGATGGAGCCCGAGCCGCCCTGCACCTTGCCCCGCGGCGTGTAGATGGACCTGCCGCCCAGCTCGGCCTCGGGCTCGGTCGAATACATCCAGTTCACCCGGGGGTCGAAATAGCTGCGGGCGTAGCCGACCGGGATGCGGAACCAGAAGGAGTCATCCGAGCCGCCGGCCTCGATCAGCGCGACCGTGTGCCGGCCGCCTTCGCTGAGCCGGGCCGCCAGCACGCAACCGGCCGAGCCGGCCCCGACGATGACGTAATCGAATTCGAGCTCTGGCATGAGGGTCAGCCGCGCGCGGGCGCAAAATCCTTGGCGTCGGCGGGCGCCTCGGCCATCTGCAGGTGCAGCCGCGCCCCCGTATAGGGCGAATGGGCCGCGATGACGTCGAGGTCGAGTTCGATCCCGAGGCCGGGCTCGCGCGACGGGATCAGGGTGCCATCCTCGAAGGCGATCTTGTGCTTCAGGATGGCGGCGTGGAAGCCGCCGAAGTCGAGGATCGATTCTTGGATCAGGTAGTTCGGCAGGGTGCAGGCGAGTTGCAGGCTCGCGGCGGCCCCGACCGGGCCGTTGTAAAGGTGGGGCGCCACCTGGGCATAAAAGGCTTCCGCCATGCCGGCGATCTTTTTGGCCTCCAGCAGGCCGCCGACGCGGGCGACGTTCATCTGCAGGATGGTGGCGGCGCCTGTCGTCAACACGCGCTGGAATTCATATTTGGTGGTGAGCCGCTCGCCCGTGGCGATCGGGATGGAGGTTTTGCGCGCCACGTCGGCCATCGCCTCTTCCTGGCCGGGCGGCACCGGCTCCTCGAACCACAGCGGGTCGTAGCGTTCCAGGCGCCGCGCCAGCCGCACCGCGGAGGACGGCACCATCTGGCCATGGGTGCCGAACAGGAGGTCGGCCCGGTCGCCCACCGCATCGCGGATCAGCCGGCAGAAGGTTTCACAGCGCGCCAGCACCCCCATCGAGAGTTGGTGGCCCGAATAGGCCGTATAGGGCCCGGCGGGATCGAACTTCACCGCCGTGAAGCCGAGCCGCTCCACCATGTCGACCGCGCAGGCCGCCGCGCGCTCGGGGTCGTTGAAGTCGAAATCGCCGTCCGGCCCCTCCGGATAAAGATAGGTGTAGGCGCGCAGCCGCTCGTGCACCCGGCCGCCCAGAAGGTCGGCCACCGGCCGCCCGGCCGCCTTGCCGATGATGTCCCAGCAGGCGATCTCGAGGCCGGACACGATGCCCATCAGGGTCGGGTCGGGCCGCTGGGTAAAGCCGCTCGAATAGGCGGAGCGCCAGAACCGCTCGATCCGGTGCGGGTCATGCCCTTCGAGGTGGCGGGCGAAGACGTCGTCGATCAGCGGGCCGAGCGTCGTCGGATGGACGCCGGTGCAATAGATTTCGCCCACCCCCTCGATCCCGCAGGCAGTGCGCAGCCGGACCAGGATCCAATACATGCCGCCGAGATGCGGCGGCGGCACGGCCACCACGTGGGTGATGAGGGTGTCGATCTTCATGGGGCCTCGGTGGGGCGGATCGGGCAGCGCCGCCCATGCGGGCCACCGGGGCGCAGCATGCCACGGCAGCGGCGATTCAGGGTTGATTCATGACGATCAAAGCTATCGTGCCGGCGCCGTAAATCGGCACCAATCGTAAGTCAAACCTCCTGGCGTCGATGGGAGAATGCTGGTGACATTCCAACTGGTGCGCGCGAGCGATGACGAGATCGCGGTCTGGCAGACCGAACACGGTCATATCTACGGCTATGGGGTCTGCGCCAAGACCGACAGCCTGACGCCTCGCTTCATGCGCGACGCGCCCGACGCCGTTGTGCCGGCCCGGGACTTCATCGACGCCGCCCTGGCCTACGCGACCCGCGAAGCGCAGGCGCGCCAACTCATCGGCCAGCCCGCGAAGGCGGGACGGCGCCTCAATTGTTCGGCCGAGCCGGCCTGACCCCCTGGTGCGGCTGGGGTTCTCCACCGGACCCTTGCGTCGACCGGGCTTGCGGATTTCCGGCCCTTGAGCAAAAGTCGGCGCCCTTCCCCTGAGCGCCGGCTCGGGGATCACCGCATCACCGCAAGGGCCGCCCGATGAAAGTCACACTCGAACGCGCGTCCCTGCTCCGCTCGCTCGGCCACGTGCACCGGGTCGTCGAGCGCCGCACCACCATCCCGATCCTGTCGAACGTGCTGGTCAGGGCCGAGGGCGGCACGCTGAAGCTGAAGGCCACCGATCTCGACCTCGAGGTGACGGAGGAGATCGAGGCCGAGGTGGCGCAGCCGGGCTCCACCACCCTGCCGGCCCACGTGCTGCACGACATCGTGCGCAAGTTCTCGGACGGCTCCCAGGTGACGCTCGACATGTCGGGCGACACCAGTCAGATGCTGCTGCGCTCCGGCCGCTCGCGGTTTCAGCTGCAATGCCTGCCCGAAACGGATTTTCCGGACATTTCGGCCGGCGAGCTCACCCACAAGTTTGTCCTGAAGGCCGGGCAGCTCAAGGGGCTCATCGACAAGACCCAGTTCGCCATTTCGACCGAGGAAACCCGCTACTACCTCAATGGCATCTTCATGCACACGCTGGAGCACGAAGGGCAGACGCTGTTGCGCGCCGTGTCGACCGACGGTCACCGGCTGGCGCGCGTCCAGGTGCCGGCCCCGGAGGGCTCGGCCGACATGCCGGGCATCATCGTGCCCCGCAAGGCGGTGTCGGAGGTGCAGAAGCTGATCGACGACGCCGACGCCGACGTCACGGTGGAACTGTCCACCGCCAAGATCCGCTTCACCTTCGGCCGCGTGATCCTGACCACCAAACTGATCGACGGCACCTTCCCGGACTATGCGCGCGTCATCCCGTCCGGCAACGACAAGCGGCTGACGGTCGACAAGAAGCCGTTCCAGGAGGCGGTCGATCGCGTGTCCACCATCTCGTCCGAGCGCGGCCGCGCCGTGAAGCTCGCCATCGCGGATGGTAAGCTGACGCTCAGCGTCAACAACCCGGATTCGGGCTCGGCCACCGAGGAGCTCGACGTCGATTATGATGCCGCGCCGCTCGATATCGGCTTCAACGCCCGCTATCTGCTCGACATCGCGGCGCAGCTCGATGGCGACACCGCCCTGCTGATGCTGAACGACGCCGGCTCGCCCACCGTGATCCAGGACAGCGACACCGCGCCCGCACTCTACGTGCTGATGCCGATGCGGGTGTGAGGCCGCCCCGAAGGCCGCGCCTCACCGGGCTGAAGCTCGCCGATTTCCGTTCCTATCCGGCTCTCGACCTCGCGATCGACAGCGAAACCGTGGTGCTGACGGGCGACAACGGCGCCGGCAAGACCAACCTGCTCGAAGCCGTGTCGCTGCTCAGCGCCGGCCGCGGCCTGCGCCGCGCCGAGATGGCCGATTGCGCCCGGGAAGGCGGCCGCGGCGGCTGGGCCGTGGCCGCGACG
>NZ_JARPVX010000141.1:0-5170 GCF_033947565.1 Lichenihabitans sp. Uapishka_5 | reverse complement strand
GATGCCGAGCGCCATCGAGAACAGCGCCAAGCTGCCGCCCGCTCCGGCTTGTCGGCGGCCGTGTGGCTCGCGGCCGGCAGCTTGGCGCTGTTCTCGATGGCGCTCGGCATCAGCGCCGTGGCGCTCCCTGTGACGCTGATCCAGGACCTCGGCGGCGGCACGGGCGCGGTGGGATTGTCCTACAGCCTGTGCGCCTTCCTGGAAGTGCCGGTGATGATGGGGATCGCCCTGCGGCCGGGAGCCTTCGTGAGCTATCGCGGCATGGCCTTAGGCTTCGTGGCCTTCGTGGCGCATTTCGTCGTCCTCGCGCTCGCCACCTCGGTCGGCGGCGTGATGATCAGCCAGGTGCCCCGGGCGCTCGGCATCGGGCTTATCAGCTGCGTCGGCATCAGCTACCTGCAGAACCTGATGCCCGGCCGGGCCGGCGCCGCCGCGGCGCTTTACGCCAACACGGGCCAGGTCGGCGCCCTGCTGGCCGGGCTGTCGGCTGGCCTCTGGGCGGCGCACCTCGGGTTCCATTCCTTGTTCTGGGCCTGCGTGGCGCTGGCGGTCGGCGGCCTCGTGCTGCTCGACCTCGGCCGCCGCTGCCGCCAGCCGGGCTGAGCGCAATCCCCGCGCAACCTTGGTGCGCGAGGATACGGGGAAACCCGACCACAGCCAGGACCCCTGCCGCTTGCCTTCCCATGCCCCTTCGCTCGCCGGGGCGGCCTTCGCGCTGCTGATCCTTGTCGCCCCGGCCCGCGCCTGGGTGGTCGAGGACGACGGCGAAAGCTGGCCGATCTTCAGCTTTCACCGGTATGGCGGCGACGTGAACCGTCCCGGCGCCACGCCCGACAGGCCCTATTGGCACGGCGACGATGCGGTGCCGCTTGGCCTGCGCTGGCGCGACGGGGAAGCGACCGTTGCGGCCGAAGCCGCGGCTGCGGGCGAGGTGGCGATCCTGGCGCCGGCGCCTTATCCGGTCGGGATCGGCCGGTCGCGACGGGTGCATCGCGTCGTCCACCGGCGGCCCCACCACCGCGCCGCGCCGGTCTGCGTGCCGGCCAAGGTCCTTGCGCCGCACCCCTGATCCCGTCGCCGGGTCCAGCGCGGACCTGACGGCCGCCTGGTGCCGTGCCACACTCAGCCCCGAAGGCGGAGGAAACGGCCATGCGCAACGGATTCAGGGTTCTCGTACTTTTCAGCGCTCTCGCGGCGACGCCGGCCTTTGCGCCGGGTCCGTCGCTGCAGGACCGCCAGCAAGCGGCCTGCTACGACGACGTGATGCGGCTTTGTAGTGCCGCCGTGCCGGACATCGACCGGGTCACGGCCTGCATGCAGGACAAGCGCAGCCAAGTCAGCGCCCCCTGTGCGGCCTTCTACCCGCCCAGGAAACGCTGACGGCCGCGGCTCAGAGCAGCGCCGACGTCCAGGGCATGTCGACCTTGGCATAGCCATGGCCACGACGCTCCAGCGTCATGAAGCCCGGCATGTTGAGGTGCATACCGGCGACAGCGAGCCGCTCGCTCGCCACCTGGTCGAACACCCGCATGCGGGTCGCTCGCGCCTGGTCCTGATCGACGTCGAAGCCGATCGTCACCTCAGGCCGGGCGATCTGGATATCGGCCATATGGGTGATGTCGGTCCAGATCAGCAGGTCCGGCCCGGTGGAACCACCCTCGATCCGGAACCCGGAATGGCCGGGCGTGTGGCCCGGCAGCGGCACCAGGGTGACGCCCGGCAGGACGCCGCCCGACGCCACCGGCTTCAGCCGGTCGTTATACGCGTCGAAGGCCGTGCGGGCCGCCACGAAGAACGGCTTCGCGTCGTCGCCGACCGAAGCCATGATGGTGTCGTTGCGCCAAAAATCGAGTTCAGTGGCGTTGACCACCACCTCGGCCTTGGGGAACACCGGCTTGCCGTGCAGCGTCAGGCCGCCGACGTGGTCGACATGGCCATGGCTGACCAGGATCGTGTCGACATCCTCGGGCGCCACGCCGGCCGCCGCCAAGGCCACCGGGAAGCGGCCGCCCCAGCCGTTGAAGCCGCCCGTGCCGGCATCCACCAGCACGGTGCGGCCCTTGCCCTGCAGGATGTAGCTGGCGATCGAGATATGGGCCAACGGGGGCCGGTGGGCGTCGGTCAGCATCTGCTCGGCCTCGCCGGGCGTGATGCCTTGCAGATAGTCGAACGAGCCGTCGAGGTAACCGTCGCTCAGATAGGTCACCACATAGTCGCCCACCTTGCGGCGATTGAGCGACGGGGCTTGCTGGTCGGGTTGGGCAGTCATGGAAAACTCCTGGAGTGCATGCCGCGAACGCGCGCCGGGCATACGAGGTTGCCGGGCGGCGCCCCATGCCGCGGCTTAATGGTCCTGGCGCGGCTGCCCCGTCATGCTGGGCGCCAGGCCGGGATTGAGCTGGCTGGGGGACTGGGCCGGCGGCAGATCATAGTCTTCGAGGATGTTGGGCACCGCTGCGTCGCCACCCATCACCGGCACGCAGCGGGCATGCGGCTGTGGATGCTGGACAAGATCGACGAGCCGCTGGTGGACGGCGTTCCAGCGCTGCACGAGCCACGGGTCGGTGCTGGGGGGCGCCGGATCGCGGATCGTCACGGTGGCGGTCATGCCGCTGACGAGCGGCACGCCGTCGGGCACCTGCGTGATGGCGATGCGCACCGGCACCCGTTGGGCGAGCCGCACCCAGGTGTAGACCGGATCGACGTTGGGCAGGCCTTGCGTGCTCGGCGCCGCATCCGACACGCTGATGCCGCGCGTCACGGTCGAGACCGTGCCGAGGATCGGGGTGCGATAGCCCATCAGCTGCGCCTCGGCGCGATCGCCGAGGCAGATGTGGGCCATCTTGGTTTCCTCGAAATAACCGTCGATCCAATAGGAATCGGCATCGATGACCGAGATGTTGCTGGTGCCCTCATGGGCGTAATCGCCGACTCGCATCAGCAGATTGGTCACATAGCCGTTGACGGGGCTCTTCACCTCCGTGCGTAGCAGGTTGACGTTGGCCTGGTCGACGTCCTGCTGGGCCGCGTCGAAGGTGGCTTGCGCCTGGGTGGCGTTGCCGACGTATTGCTGTTGTTCCTCGGCCGTGGTGGCGAGGTCGCTCAGACGTTGCCGGCGTTCGGCCTGCACCTTCTTGACCTGCAGGTCGGCCGCGCGGGAGCGCAGCGCCGCCTGGGCGCTGCTCAGCGTGCGCTGGAAATCGAACTTGTCGATCACGTAAAGGGTGTCGCCCTTGTGGACGAACTGGTTGTCGCGAACCCGCAGATCGGTGACCTGCCCGGACACTTGCGGCGCCACCGATGCCACCTGCACCCGCACCCGGCCATCCCGGGTCCAGGGGGCGGTGACGTAGAAGTCCCAGATCAACAGGCTCGCCAGCAACGCCAGCAGAATGATCGCCAGCGTCGCGATGCTCTTGGCGAAGGTGCTCAGCGCGCCGCGCAACCGGTGCGACGGCGGGGCGTCATCGTCTGCGGCCACGAGGGGTGGCGGCGTGCCGGCCTGAAGCCGTTCGTCGGGGTCGGGACGGGGCCGCTCGGGCGCGGGCGCATCGGCGGGCTTGTCGCCCGCGGGCGTCGTCGAGGCGACGTCGAAGATGCGGCGGGGCTCGTCTCCCGCGTCGGGCCCGGACGGGGCGGCGCGGCGCTGTTCGGATTCAGCCATCACGGATGCGGGCGCCCCTTCACAAGAACACGATCAGGGCAGCCAGGATCAGCACATACAGGCTGAGCTGGACCACCGGCGGGTTGGCGAACAGGCGGTCGAAGACCAGCAGCGCCAAGAACGGACGCAGCAGCAGGAAAACCACCAGCGCCAGACCGGCATAAAGCACGAAAGGCGCCACCAGCACGCCGCCAAGCGTCAGCTCGGGAAAGGTCTGCATCATGCGGGGCGTTCTTCCCGGAGTTCGGCCACCACCCGCGGGCTGCGCTCGATCAGCACGGCCGCGAAAAGCAGATCGATCCCGGCCTGACGCCTCGACCGGTGCCGCCCGCCAGACCCGCCCCGCTCGTCACGCAGCATCGTGAGGCCGAGCTGGCGGAGGCGATCCGCGTCGAGCCGCCGCAACGCCGCGCGTGCCCCGGGCCAGGCTTCCCGCAACGGTCTCTCCGCAAAGGTCGTGCGGAGGCGGCGCGCACAGGCCGCGAGGTCCGACATCCGGATCAGGTAGCGGAGATCCTCGGTCCCGCTGGCGTCGGGCCCGAGCCCGCCCATCTGGCCGATGCGGTCGGCATCGCGGAAGACGCAGCCCAGGAGGTTCGGAAGGCGTTGATGCGGCCCGAACACGGCGGCCCGCAGATCCTTGCGGGCGGAAGCCAGCATCCAGCCCCGCTGCCGGTCCGGCCCTGTCGGCAGCACCACCGACAGCAGGATGAACAAGCCGATGACGGCCGTCACGTTGAGGCAGGACGAGAAGATATAGCTTTGCGGATTGTAGTCCTGCGGGTTGCTGGGCCCCAGCACCGCGGGGAAGAACACCAGCAGCAGGAACCCGATGCCGAAATGCGTCGGGTTGCCGGTGGACAACAGCAAGGCCGCGATGAAGATCGTCGGCCCCATGGCGAGAACCAGCAGCGGAAAGGCATCGACGCCGTCGAGCAGCACGAATTCGGTGATGCCGGCCGCCGCCACCACGAGCGGCATGGCGATCAGGGCCCCCACCGCGAAGCCGCGCGGGTTGGGGTTGGTGGCGCTGAGGCCGATAAAGGAGCCGATCTGAACCAGCGCCGTCAGCGAGGCGGGCCACCCCGTCAGCGACAACACCACGGTTGCGATCGCCATGGCCAGAAAGGCGCGCAGCCCGTTGCGCAGGGCCGCGGGCCAGGGCCGGTAGAGGAGGACCCGCGCGCGCTGCTCGGGCCGGCGGCCAGCCCGCAGGGCGGCCAGCGCCTCCGTGGCGAGATGGTCCTGCTCGATCAGCACCAGGCAAGCGGCCGCCGCAATCAGGCGATGGTGCGGCGCCTCGCGATCGGCGATGGCCGCAAGGGCGCGCCGTTGCGGAGGTTCGTGCGGCTGGCCTTCGAGGGCCCGGACGAGGTTCTGCCGCGACTCGTCGCCGTCCGGCCCGAGCGCCGCCAGGGAGCCGGACACGACGCGCGCCGCCGACACCTGGCGCAGCAGGCTGCTGGCGGCGGCCCGGGCCGCGGCGGCGCGCGCCCGCCCGGTCAA
>NZ_JARPVX010000140.1:4606-5189 GCF_033947565.1 Lichenihabitans sp. Uapishka_5 | reverse complement strand
GTGTGTACCCGGGCGGCAACGAGAACCGGCACATCTTCAGGACCGTCTCGCGGTTCAGCCCAAACACCCGGGCCGCTTCGCGGCGGCTGTGACCCTCAATGAACACGAAATGTCGAACGGCGGCGTAGATTTCCACGACGAACATCCCCGGCCTCCCCAAAACGGGAAGCCTATCCACTGGCCGGAGATTCCTCCGCCCGCGTCAGCAGATCGCTGGCGCTCCAGTGACCTGCTTTGTCACCGCCCTACACAAACTTTTCACAATTTATTAATTATTCTTGGAATGATCGGTTTGTTGCACAACCGGAACTACCGATATTTACTGTAGGTTTCCTCTAGCCAGGCAGCATCGGCGCAACGCAACGGAGTTATTGCGATGCTCCCCAGGATGTCCGCGGCCGGTTTGGCTACGTTGATGCTCATGCAGCCCGCCATAGCGGCCGATCTGCCTCTGCGCACGGCGCCCGTGCTGCTTGCGAGCCCGCCCCTGTTCACCTGGACCGGGTTCCACGTCGGGCTGAACGCAGGTTACATCACCAAGCGGGACAGGCTGGACGGCGTTGTTCCTGATCTCGACGCTGTG
>NZ_JARPVX010000140.1:1170-4596 GCF_033947565.1 Lichenihabitans sp. Uapishka_5 | reverse complement strand
TTAGTAGTAGGCATCGAGACCGACCTCGCCTACACAGACCTGAACCGCACAACAACACTGCCTCTGCCGCCCGGCGTACCTCTTCAGGCACTCTACAACAGCAAGCTCAAGGAGCTCGGCACGGTGCGTGGGCGGTTGGGCTATGCGATCGGCCCAGTCCTGATCTACGGCACGGGCGGGTTCGCTTACGGCGAGGCTCTACGCACCGTGAGCGTGACGGCTGGCGGCACCACCCTGGCCCGCATGACGGTGGACGACTTCGAGACCGGCTATGCGGTCGGCGGCGGCCTCGAATACGCGCTCCCGACAGGGACATTGATGACGACGCTACCGGGAGCCGTCACGCTCCGAGCCGAGTACCTTCACTACAACCTCGGACAACGGGCGACGCCCTTGAGCCTGCTCGGACAGAACACGGTCACCCGTATGCGCACCGATGGCGACCTGGGCCGGGTCGGACTGAACTACAAGTTCTAGCTCCTCACTTCCGCAGCAATCGTCGGTGTTCGGCGCGGCCATGGCCGCCGTCACCTAGCCGACCTTCACCCGATCGTACCTCCCATGCCGACCTTCTTACCCCTGCCGAACGAGGCGCCTTCGCTCAGCACGGAAAGCGAGACCGCCAAAGCCTTTGTGCGCGGCCGGCAACTCCTGGCTGTCGATCGGCTGATCGCCCCCATGATGGGGGCAAACATCGCGGTCGCGGCCGGACTGACCGTGATGCTCCACCACCAGTACGGCAGTCTCCTGATCCCCTGGTGCGTTGTCGTCGTAGTTACCTCGGTGTTGCGCTTCCTTGAAGCTGTCCGATCCATGCGGTCTCCGCATCGCGGCGGCAGACCGTGGCATATGCATCGCCTAACGGTGCAAGCCGTCATCATGGCGCTCGTGTTCAATGGCGTACCAGCCTGGCTGTTGACGCAGACGACGGGTCTCGCCTGCACCATCGTGGTGTGCCAACTGACGGGGCTGCTGTGGGCCGGCAGTTTGATTTTGACAACAGCTGTGCCAGCAGCCGTCTGCTACGTCACACTGACTACCGCCGTGATCGCCGGGTGCTTTCTCAAGGCAGGCGCGAGCCAGGAGCACCTGTATCTCATCGTCCTGTTCGTGGCGGGCGGCGGGACCGCGTTGCGCAGCGTCGTCCAGCAGAACCGCGTCTTCGTGTCGGACCAGCTGCGCGAACTCGCGCTGGCGCAGAAAGGCGAGGTGATTGGTGTACTGCTCAGGGACTACGAGGAGCAGACGAGCGACTGGCTATGGGAAACGGACGCAGAACTCCGATACCGCAACGCCTCCGAGCGCTTCGCGCAAGTGTCCGGACGAAGCTCGGCCGACCTGTGCGGTCTCTCGATCAACGAGTTGCTCATAGCATCGGCGGTGCCCGGGAACAGGGAAGCGCTCGCGACGCTACGCGACCACATGGCAGATCGGCGCGCATTCCGCGACGTGGCGGTTCCCTTCGCCGTCGGGGATGACATCCGCTGGTGGTCGCTATCGGGCCGACCCCTGTTGGACACGGGCGGCAACGTCCTCGGCTACAGGGGCGTCGGGTCGGATGTCACGATCACGAAGCGGGCTGAAGCCAAGATCGCCCACTTGGCCCACCACGACGGACTCACCAACCTCCCGAACCGCACCTTCTTCATGGCCAATCTCAGCCACGCCATGTCGGTCGGCGATCTGGGCAAGTTGGCCGTCCTCAGCCTCGACCTCGACGGTTTCAAGGCCGTGAACGACGCGCACGGACACCCAACCGGAGACGCCCTGCTGGTCGCGGTGGGTGAACGCCTTCGTCAAACGATTTCGGCCGTCGATCTCGTAGCGCGCTTCGGGGGCGACGAGTTCGTCGTCCTGGTAACGGATCTGGCTGAAGCAAATGGCGTCGAGGTGCTGTGCCAGCGCATCATCGACCGCCTCACGGCCAGCTTCGATGTGGCCGGCGTTGACGTCATTGTCGGGGTAAGTGTTGGGGTTGCGTTCGCCGCGAGCGATGGTGACAACCCGACGGAACTGCTGAAGAACGCCGACTCGGCTCTTTATCGCGCCAAGCAGGCTGGACGCGGCACCTATCGCTTCTTCTCGCCAGAGGCGGATCGCCGCCTTCAGGAGCGGCAGCAGCTGCTGCAGGATCTCCGGGCGGCGCTCGGCCGAGACGAACTTGCTCTCTTTTTCCAACCCTACGTCGATGCTACCGACGGCAGGATCACGGGATGTGAGGCTCTGATCCGCTGGCGACACCCCGAACGGGGTCTTGTTTCACCCGTCGATTTCATTCCCCTAGCCGAGGAGAGCGGCCTCATCAACGCGATTGGGACCTGGGTAATCGAACAAGCCTGCCTCGAGGCCGCGCGGTGGCCGGACATGCGGCGCGTATCGGTCAACATCTCGCCCATCCAGTTCCGCAATCGAGGGCTGCCCGAGATCATCCTGGCTGCCCTGACCCGGTCCGGGCTGTCGCCATCGCGACTGGAGGTGGAGGTCACCGAGACGGTGCTGATCGAGGATGCCGACGCAGCGCTCAGCTTGCTTAGGCAGATCCGTGCCCTGGGCGTACGGATCGCATTGGACGACTTCGGAACGGGCTACTCGTCATTGAGCTACCTGCGCCGCTTCCCGTTCGACAAGGTCAAGATCGATCGGTCGTTCGTGCAGGAGCTCGAGACGCGCCGTGACAATCAGGTGATCGTCAGCGCTATTCGTGACATCGCCAAGGGACTTGGCATGACGATCACGGCGGAGGGCGTCGAGACCGATGGGCAGGCGGTACGCCTCAAGCAGACAGGCTGCGAGGAACTGCAGGGATTCCTGTTCAGCAGGCCTGGCCTGCCCGAAGATCTCGGGCTTCGCACCATGTCGAAGCCCGTCCACGCAACCAATACGCGACCGGACGCAATGGTTGTGGCTGCCTGATGTGAAAACGCGGTCAACACTGACCCCGGCTAGAAGCCCCCTATAAATCATTGGTATTGCAACGATATTCGCGAGTGACAAGGTCGTTCTTCGCGCGACGTGTGACCCCCATCCAATGCGGAAAAGCCATGTTTTCGCAGTTGGATATGGCGGCATAGCTTGGGGTCGAAGTTGCAAGCGTTTCCACAAGATCTGGGCGCTACACTCCTCTCGGCGTCTGACCAGTGCCAAGGTGCGCGCGTTCCTCTCGGTCCTAGCAGCCGGGCTTCCCACCCGAGCCGAAGTTACCGGACGGCCGTCGAATGACCGCTTATGAGAAGCGCCCATGGCGATCCAGGCGGCCGGGTTGGGTCGACACCGGCCGGCAGCGAGTGTCAGGATAACGATCCTTTTCCGGACGCTCTTACCTGATGCTGTCGTACTCCAACATCGCACGCCAACAGCGGGAGCCGTAGGCGTGTAACGTTGAAAGCCGGTCAGGTCAGAACGCAGCAACCTTCCTACGCCTTACAC
>NZ_JARPVX010000140.1:0-1160 GCF_033947565.1 Lichenihabitans sp. Uapishka_5 | reverse complement strand
CACTAAATCCCATAGCACCAAGAGCAAGTAGGGCGGCTCCGAACATAGGAGCCGATGCCGGAAGAGGAACGGATGAAACCAGGGTGTTGTGAATGCCATTGCTGAACACGAGAGAATAATCGGAGTAACTCGGGTCTATGGCGAAGTATGGATCGATGAAGCCACTTGCCAATGAAGGACCCGGTAGTTGGTATCCATTACCCGCAAATGTCTCAGCATCTAAGAGAACTAAATATTCAGTGTTGCTAAAAAGATTATAATAATTGTCAACGTTGAATGTACTAATATGAGGTGGATAGACAGGACCTGTTGAACTACCCTGATCAACTCCGATGCTCTGATTAATAATGGTCGTTCCAGGTCCTAAAAGCTTGAAAAATGCACTCGCTTTGGCTTGAGGTCCCGACACCTTAGTCTGGCCATTGGCTTGGACCAGAACAGGTATATCCATTGTTGTGGGACCTAGTATTTTGAAATAATAAGCAAGGAAAGCAACACTCTGACCTGAAGTGCTACCTTGTGGGTGTACACCCGCCTCGCTTAAGGAGGAAACACTGGGAGCATGCGAAAGATCGATATTCACCGTCGTCGCGCTTGACGACGTTTTCTTTGATGACTGTCCTATAGTCGTAAGATAATCATTATTGAGACTACCTTCCATACTGTAAGGTTTATCAACATATGAATCAACTCTTATACTCGTTCCCGTTATGAAGTAGGCGCTGACACTAGGGCTAGGATCTATAATAGCGGCTCTTGCAGAGAATGAAAGAGGCAGAATTAGTATTGTAGCAGCTATTTGTCTGATCATTAACATTCTCCCCGTTACGCGTAAAAAATTCAATTGTAATAATTATTACTGCAGAACGATCTTATCCGAAGCTCACGCAGGCGTAATTACTGTCGCAAGCTCGTTACCTTAACTATGTGTCTTATTATGTCCAGCGCCCATCTTGGCCATCCGACCAGTCTGATGGTCATGTAAGCAAAACGACCCTTTTCCAGACACGTCCTGACGGTTGCGCCCGAAATCCGAAAAGCAGGCTATAAATGTCTGGAAAACGTGTATGTTTTTCTATTGTATCATAAACGGTAATATTGCACTATACGGACATGCTTATCGGCTATGCCCGTGTTTCAACTGCCGACCAGAACCTCGA
>NZ_JARPVX010000013.1:0-86012 GCF_033947565.1 Lichenihabitans sp. Uapishka_5 | reverse complement strand
GCCGCCTCGCGGCCGCGGCGCCGGGCCGCGTGTGGATCGGCGCCACGGTTCTGCCGGGCCCGGGGCTGCGGCTGCGCCTCGCGGCCCGGCAGGCGCTCGCCCGCGCCACGGGGCTGCCGCTGCTGGCCACCAACGACCCGCTGATGCACGCACCCGAGCGTCGCCCGCTGGCGGACGTGCTGCATTGCATCCGCACCGGCGTGCCGCTCGACGGGGCCGGCCGCAGCCTCGAGGCCAATGCCGAGCGGCACCTGAAGTCGGGGGTCGAGATGGCACGCTTGTTCCGCGAAGCCCCCGAGGCCGTGGATGAAACGCTGCGCTTCGCCGAAGGCCTGCGCTTCTCGCTCGCCCAGCTCGAATACAACTACCCCGACGAATTGCGCGGCGATTTCGAGACCGAGCAGGAAGCCCTCGCATACCATGCCCAGGCGGGCGCCCGCTGGCGCTACCCGGAAGGCGTGCCGCCGAGCGTCATGACCCAGATGGAGGCCGAGCTCGCGCTCGTGGCCGAGCTCAATTACGCGGCTTATTTTCTCACCGTCTACGACGTGGTGCAGTTCGCGCGGCGCGAGGGCATCCTGTGCCAGGGGCGGGGCTCGGCCGCCAATTCGACGCTGTGTTATTGCCTCGGCATCACGGAGATCGACCCCGTGCACCACGCGCTCCTGTTCGAGCGCTTCATTTCGAAGAACCGCAACGAGCCGCCCGACATCGATGTCGACTTCGAGCACGAGCGGCGCGAAATCGTGATGCAATATATCTACGACCATTACGGCCGCGCCCATGCGGGGCTGGTGGCCACCGTCATCACCTACCGGACGCGCTCGGCCCTGCGCGATGTCGGCAAGGCTTTCGGGCTGTCGGACGACACGGTTTCGGCTCTCAGCGGCACGGTCTGGGGCTATTGGTCCAAGGGCGTCGACCCGGCCGAAGCCCGGCGCATCGGCCTCGACCCGGAAGACGGGCGCCTTGCCATGGTGCTGCGGCTCGCCGACGAGCTTGCCGGCTTCCCGCGCCACCTGTCGCAGCACACCGGCGGCTTCGTGATCACCCGCACCCGGCTCGACGAGGTGGTGCCGATCGGCAATGCCGCAATGACGGACCGCACCGTCGTCGAATGGGACAAGGACGACCTCGACGACCTGAAGATGATCAAGATCGACGTGCTGGCGCTCGGCATGCTGACCTGCCTGAAGAAGGGGCTCGACCTGCTCGGGCGGCATTACGGCCACACGGTCTCGCTGGCCAACCTCATCCGACACGAGGTGGAGGAAGCTTGCGTCTACGACATGATCTGCCGGGCCGACACGATCGGCGTGTTCCAGATCGAGAGCCGGGCCCAGATGACCATGCTGCCGCGGCTGCGCCCGCGCGAGTTCTACGACCTCGTCATCGAGGTCGCCATCGTGCGTCCTGGGCCGATCCAGGGCGACATGGTGCACCCCTATCTGCGCCGACGACAAGGGCTCGAGGAGGTCAGGTATCCTTCGCCGGAACTCGAGGCCGTGCTCAAGAAGACGCTCGGCGTGCCGTTGTTCCAGGAACACGCCATGAAGATCGCCATCGTGGCAGCCGGCTTCACGCCCGACGAAGCCGACCAGCTCCGCCGCGCCATGGCGACGTTCAAGAAGGTCGCCCTGATCGGCACCTTCGAGACCCGGATGATCGAGGGCATGGTGGCCAGGAACTACCCCCGCGCCTTTGCCGAAAAGTGCTTCGCCCAGATCAAGGGGTTCGGCACCTACGGCTTCCCGGAAAGCCATGCCGCCTCGTTTGCGCTGCTGGTTTACGCTTCGGCCTGGCTGAAATGCCGCTACCCGGACGTTTTCGCCTGCGCGCTCCTGAACGCCCAGCCGATGGGGTTCTATGCGCCCGCCCAGATCGTGCGCGACGCGCGCGACCATGGGGTCGCGGTGCGGGCCGTGGAGGTGAACGGCTCGGATTGGGACTGCACCCTGGAACCCATGCAGGCCGGGGAAGCGCGGCTGCACCCCCGCCACGCCTCCATGCGCGACGACATCCTCGGCGACCACGCGCTGCGGCTCGGCTTCCGCCAGGTGAAGGGCCTGCACCGGGTCGATATGGAGCGGCTGATGGCCCGACGCGGCCGGGGCTACGATTCCGTGCGCGACCTGTGGCTCCGGGCGGCGCTCACGCCCGCGGTGCTGGAGCGGCTCGCCGAAGCCGATGCTTTCCGGTCGCTCGGCCTCGACCGGCGCGACGCGCTCTGGGCCGTGCGCGGCCTCAACCGATCGGGCGACAAGGACGACCTACCGCTTTTCTCAACCACGCCCGCGGACGAGCAGGAACCTGATGCGGCGCTGCCGCCGATGCCGCTCGGCGAGCATGTGGTGGAGGACTACCGCCATCTGGCGCTGTCCCTCAAGGCGCATCCGGTGTCCTTCGTGCGGGCCGAGCTGGCCCGGCGTCGCATCAGCACCAGCGCCGGCCTGGAGGATCTCGGCCCCGGCCGCCGCGTCACGGTGGCGGGCCTCGTGCTGGTGCGGCAACGGCCGGGCTCGGCCAGCGGCACCATCTTCCTGACGCTCGAAGACGAGACCGGGGTCGGCAACATCATCGTCTGGCCCAAGGTGTTCGAGGAGAACCGGCCGGCCGTGATCGCGGCCCGCTTCCTGGCCGTCACGGGGGTGCTGCAACGCGGCAGCGGCGTCATCCATGTGGTGGCGGAGCGGCTCGACGATTTGACGCCGCTGCTTACCGACCTGTCGAGCCGCGGCGCGCCCTTCGAGGGCCCGACCTGTTCGGACGAGCTGAAGCAGCCGCAGACCCATGCCGCCAAGGCGCGCGTGCTCGGCTCCGATCTGGCGCTGAAGATCGGCTTCCCGCTCGCGGCCGACACCCGCTCACCCAAGGGGGAGCCGGCCAGCGACCCGCGCCGGCCCGGCGCGGACCTGCGGGAAGCCTTGCCGAAAGGCCGCAACTTCCATTGACGCGAAGGTCGATCCGGGGTCGCATGTTGGGCCGACGCACCGGGACAGATCATGGCCTCCGACGATATCCCGTTCGACCGCGCGCTGGATGCCAGGCCGGATTGGCCGACCCGCCTGTCGCCCCTGGTGCGACGGCTGATCGCCAACAACGGCGGGCCCTTCACGTTCACCGGCACCTGCACCTATCTGGTGGGCGCGCGCGACGTGACCGTGATCGACCCCGGCCCGGCCGACCCGCAGCACCAGGCCGCGATCCTATCGGCCGTCGCGCCCGGCCATGTGGCCCGCATCCTGGTCACCCACAGCCACAAGGACCATGCGCCCGGCGCCGCGACGTTGCAGGCCGCCACCGGCGCGCCGGTGCTGGGCTGCGCGCCCTATGGGCGGCGTTCCGCCTTCGGGGCGGTGTCGACTGACGCCAGCCACGACGCCGCCTACCGGCCCGACACCGCCCTGGCGGATGGCGATGCGGTGGAAGGGTCGGACCACCGGCTCGTGGCCCTGGCGACCCCGGGCCACACCGCAAACCATCTCGCCTTCGCGCTCGACGGGGAGGCGGGCCTGTTTTCGGGCGATCACGTCATGGCCTGGTCCACCACCGTGGTGGCGCCGCCCGACGGCTCGATGCGGGACTATATGGCGTCGCTCGACAAGCTGCAGGCGCGGGCCGATGCGGTCTACTGGCCCGGCCACGGCGGCCCGGTGACCAATCCCGCGCGCTTCGTGCGGGCGCTCGCCATCCATCGCCGGCAGCGCGAAAACGCAATCCTGGCCCGCATCCAGGGGGGCGACGGCAATGTCGCGGCCATCGTGGCGGCCATCTATGCCGGCCTGCCGCCGGCCCTCAAGGGCGCGGCCGGCCTATCGGTCCTGGCTCACCTGATCGACCTCGCCGAGCGCGACCTCGTCGTGATCGAGGGCGAACCCGGACCGGCCGCGACCTTCAGGCCGCGCTGAACTCGAAAAAAACAGAGACCGATCGAAGCGACGCGACCGGGTCGGGCGCCCCGGTCACCAGCCGATGCGGGACACCAGGGTCGACACGGCCTGGAGGATCGTGCCGCCGCCGATCGGCGCCACCAGCATGAACAACAGGTTGGCAAAGACGAGGCGCATCACGAGCCGCTCCTGGCGCGCCGTCATCAGGCGTTTCGGCGCTGGCTCTGCCGGGCGGCCCCAGCCGGCTTCATCGAAGAACATCGCTTCCCCTGCGCTAGCCTGTGTGTGGCCGTTCGAGGGCCAGCCCCCTTATGGACGCCGCCGAGCGGGAACGCCATGCGGCATGGATGATCGCTGCGCCGCCGCCAAGGTCACAACGGCAGGTGCAGGAACTGGTTGAACGCGCTGCGGCGGTAGTTCGCGAAGGGTTCGCCATCCTCGAACCCGTGGGCGCGGTAAAGCGCCAGGGCCGGGTCGAAGGCTGGGCCGCTGCCGGTCTCGAGACTCAGCCGCCTTATCCCGCGGGCGCGCGCTTCCCCGACGATGTGGCGCAGCAAGGCGGCTGCCACGCCCTTGCGCAGGTGGGCGGGGTGGGTGCGCATCGATTTCACCTCGGCCGCACCGCCGCCGAGCAGTTTCAAGGCGCCCAGGCCCGCGATGGCGTCGCCGATCCACGCCGTCCACACAGAAACATCCGGGTGGCGCAGGCCCGAGGCGTCGAGCGCGGAGACGCTGCCGGGCGGCGACGTGGCGTGCATGCCGGCGAGGTGCAGCGCCAGCAGGTCGCGAACGGCGGCGCCCTCGAGGTCGTCGGGTCGGATGGCGATCATCATCTGTCCCCTAAGCGCGTACCGTTCACTCGACCGCGTCGGGCAGCCGATCCGAGGCGGCTTCGTCGGCCTCGGCCTCCGCGTCCCGCTGCCGGCTCCACAAGCGCGCGTAAAGGCCGCCACGGTCGAGCAGTTGCTCGTGGCGACCCCGCTCGGCGATGACGCCCTTGTCGAGCACGATGATCTCGTCGGCCTCCACCACCGTGGTCAGCCGATGGGCGATGACCAAGGTGGTGCGGTTTTCCGACACCCGGCGCAACGCTTCCTGGATGTCGCGTTCCGTGAATGTGTCGAGGGCCGAGGTGGCCTCGTCGAGCACCAGGATCGGCGGCCCCTTCA
This sequence comes from Lichenihabitans sp. Uapishka_5, assembly GCF_033947565.1. Classification (NCBI taxonomy): domain Bacteria; kingdom Pseudomonadati; phylum Pseudomonadota; class Alphaproteobacteria; order Hyphomicrobiales; family Lichenihabitantaceae; genus Lichenihabitans; species Lichenihabitans sp. Uapishka_5. Next base: position 80,953 of record NZ_JARPVX010000013.1, on the reverse strand, counting down.
GGATGGTGCGGGCAATGGCGACGCGCTGCTTTTCGCCGCCCGACAGTTTCAAGCCGCGCTCGCCCACCTGGGCGTCGTATCCGTCGGGCACCAGCTGGATGAAACCGTCGATCTGCGCCGCGCTGGCAGCGTCCCGCACGGCATCGTCGCTGGCGTCCCAACGGCCATAGCGGATGTTGTACCCGATGGTGTCGTTGAACAGCACGGTGTCCTGCGGCACCATGCCGACGGCCTCGCGCAGCGACGCCTGGGTGACGTCGGCGATATTCTGCCCATCGATGGTGATGCGGCCCGACCAGGGCTCGTAGAAGCGGAACAGGAGACGCGACAACGTCGACTTGCCGGCCCCCGAGGAGCCGACCACAGCCACGGTCTTGCCGGCCGGCACCGTGAAGCTGACGCCGCGCAGCACCTCGCGGGCCCGGTCGTAGCCGAACCGCACATCCTCGAACACGAGATCGCCGCGCCCGACCACGAGCGGCTGGGCGTCCGTCTTGTCCTCCACTTCCGGCGCCTGGCCGAGGATGTTGAACATCAGCTCGATGTCGATCACGGCCTGCTTCACCTCGCGGTACAGGAGGCCCATGAAGTTCAGCGGCTGATACAGCTGGATCATCATGGCGTTGATCAGCACGAAATCGCCGACCGTGTTGCGCCCCGACCGGATGCCCGACACGCACAACGCCATCACGGCCACGAGGCCGAGCGTGAAGATGGCGGCCTGCCCGGCATTGAGCACCGCGAGCGAAATGTAGGTGCGGGTGGACAGGCCCTCGTAGCGCGCCATGGCACGGTCGTAACGGGCGGCCTCGCGCTCTTCGGCGCCGAAATACTTCACCGTCTCGAAGTTGAGCAGGCTGTCGATCGCCTTGGTGTTGGCGTCCTGGTCGCTCTCGTTCATGTCCTGGCGGATGCGGATGCGCCAATTCGTCGCCAACAAGGTGAAGCCGAGATAGGCGCCGATCATCACCACGGTGGCCAGCACGTAGCGCCAGTCGAACTGGAACAAGAACACGCCGAGGATCAGCACGAATTCGACCGCCGTCGGCACGCCGGTCAGCATGATCATGCGGACGATGGTCTCGATGGCATTGCGGCCGCGCTCGAGGATGCGGGTCAGCCCGCCCGTCTTGCGCTCGAGGTGATAGCGCAGCGACAAGGCATGCAGATGGACGAAGACGTCGGTGGCGAGGCGCCGCACGGCATGCATGGCCACAGAAGCAAAAAGCGCGTCGCGCCCCTGGGTGAGGAACGCCATGAAGATGCGCAGGGCGCCATAGGCGGCCGTCATTCCGACGGCGCCGGCCGCAAAGCCCGGCAGGTGATCCAGAAAGGCATCGTGCCGGCCCGCCAGAGCGTCGGTGGCGTATTTGAAGGCGTAAGGCACCGCGATAGTGACGAACTTCGCCACGATGAGCAGAACAAGCGCCAGGTAGATGCGACCCTTGAGATCGGCGCGGCCGTGCGGCCAGATGTAGGGCCACAGCTTGGCGAGCGTGCCGCCGAGCGACGCATTGGCGTCGATGCGGAAGCTGGCGTTGGGAACGGCGGAACGTTTGGGGCGGGCCATCAAGTCTGCGGTCTAGGGGAACAGCCGCAGCGCGGCACGGCCTTCATATAGGCCGCGGCGCGGCGTTCCGCACCCTTGGCGCGCATCGCCGCGGGGGTGGTCCGCTCAATTCGCCTTGGAGCCACCGGGATAGAACTGGGCGCAGCTTTCGCTCACCTGGGTTTTCTTGTCCTTCATGCAGCCCCGCACTTTGTCCTCGTCGGGCACGAACCCGCGGCACAAGCGCATGACGTCGCCCATGCAGGCGAGCTTCGCTTCCTGGTACCACCAGAAGCCGTGTTCGTCCTCGGCGCGCGCCGTGCCGGCCAGGGGCAGCAGCATGGCGAGGGACAGCAGGATCGGTGCTTTGTTCATGGCGGCTTCGACCTCGATGACGGTTGGACGCCCGTGGCGACTTCGACGTGAGCCCGCGTGATGCACCCGGGACACGGCAAAACTATGCAGGCAACTCAGATGAACCCTTAATTAGGCCCGAGGCGCGCCGACGGAAGCCTCGGCGCGACCGCGTCCGATGTCGCGGTGACGCCCTGATGCAGCCGATTGCCCCGCCGTGCTCCCGTTGTCGGCAGCGATGCGACGGCGCCTACGCCGCCGCGTCCTGCCGGTAGCGCACGGGATCGTAGTTGAGGATCGGCGCCAGCCAGCGCTCCGCCTCCGTCACATCGATGGCTTTGCGGGTCGCATAATCCTCGACCTGGTCGCGCTCGATCTTGGCGACGCCGAAATAATGCGCCTCCGGGTGGGCGAGGTAGAGGCCCGACACGGTGGAGCCGGGCCACATGGCGAGGCTTTCGGTCAGCGTGACGCCGACCTTGGCCTCGGCGTCGAGCAGGCGGAACAGGGTCAGCTTCTCGGTGTGGTCGGGCTGGCTCGGGTAGCCGGGCGCGGGGCGAATGCCGCGGTAGCTTTCCGTCAGGACGTCCTCGCGCGACAGCTTTTCTTCCGGCGCATAGGCCCAGAACTCGGTCCGCACCCGCTCGTGCATGCGCTCCGCGAAGGCTTCGGCGAAGCGGTCGGCCAAAGCCTTGGCCAGGATCGAGGAATAATCGTCGTTGGCGCGGGCGAAGCGGGCCGAGATGTCTTCTTCCTCGGCGCCGGCCGTCACCACGAAACCGCCGATATAATCGCCGAGGCCGCTCGCCTCGGGGGCGACGAAATCGCTGAGTGCCGTGTTGGGGCGTCCGTCGCGCTTCACGAGCTGCTGGCGCAGGGTGAAGAAGGTTTCCTCGCGCACCAGCCGGTCCTCACCGGCATAAACCGCGATGTCGTCGCCATGGGCGGAGGCCGGCCAGAAGCCGATCACGGCCTTGGGGGTGAACCATTTCTCCGCCACGATGCGCGCCAGCATGGCCTGGGCATCGTCCCACAGCTGGCGGGCCGCCTCGCCCTGCTTCGGGTCGTCCAGAATGGTCGGAAAGCGGCCACGCAGCTCCCAGGTCTGGAAGAACGGCGTCCAATCGATATAGGGCACCAGCTCGGCGAGGTCATAGGACTCGAACACCCGCGTCCCCAGGAAGCGCGGCCGGGGCGGCTGGTAGGCGGTCCAGTCCGGGCGGAACGCATTGGCGCGCGCCTTCAACAGCGGCAGGCGCTGCTTGTCGCGCTCGCCCCTGGCATGCGCTTCGGCCACGCGGGCATATTCAGCGCGGATCGTCTCGATCGCGCCGGCCTTGTTGTCGGCCGACAGGAGCGACGACACGACGCCGACGGCGCGGCTCGCATCGGTGACGTAGACCGCCTGGCCGCGCCGGTAGTTCGGATGGATCTTCACGGCCGTGTGGACGCGGCTCGTCGTGGCGCCGCCGATCAACAGCGGCACGTCGAAGCCTTCGCGCTCCATCTCGGCCGCCACGAAGCACATCTCGTCGAGCGACGGCGTAATGAGGCCCGATAGGCCGATGATGTCCACCTGTTCGCGCTTCGCGGCTTCGAGGATCTTGGCGGCCGGCACCATGACGCCGAGGTCGATGATGTCGTAGTTGTTGCAGGCCAGCACGACGCCGACGATGTTCTTGCCGATGTCGTGGACGTCGCCCTTGACGGTGGCCATCAGGATCTTGCCGGCCGAGCTGCGGCCCGTGCCGCCGCCGCCCGCCGCCTTTTCGGCCTCCATGAAGGGCATCAGATAGGCCACGGCCTGCTTCATCACCCGGGCCGACTTCACCACCTGGGGCAGAAACATCTTGCCCGCCCCGAACAGGTCGCCGACCACGTTCATGCCGGCCATCAGCGGCCCCTCGATGACGTCGAGCGTGCGAGTCGCCGAAGCGCGCGCTTCTTCGGTATCGGCCTCGACGAAATCCGTCAGGCCGTTGACGAGCGCATGTTCCAGGCGCTTCGCCACCGGAGCCTCGCGCCACGACAGGTCCTTGACCTTGACCTGCCCGCCCTGCCCCTTCACCTGATCGGCCATCGCCAGCAGCCGCTCGGTCGCGTCCGCCCGGCGGTTCAGCACCACGTCCTCGCAGGCCTCGCGCAGCGCGGGCTCGATGTCGTCATAAACCGCGAGCTGCCCCGCATTGACGATGCCCATGTCCATGCCGGCCTGGATGGCGTGGAACAGGAACACCGAGTGCATCGCCTCGCGCACCGTCTCGTTGCCGCGGAACGAGAAGGAAAGGTTCGACACGCCGCCCGAAATGTGGACATGGGGCAGCGTCGCCCGGATCTGGCGTGTCGCCTCGATAAAGTCGACGCCGTAGTTGTTATGCTCCTCGATGCCGGTCGCCACCGCGAAGACGTTGGGATCGAAGATGATGTCCTCGGGCGGGAAACCCACCTGTTCAGTCAAGACTTTGTAGGCGCGGGTGCAGATGGCGACCTTGCGGTCTTGCGTATCGGCCTGGCCCTGCTCGTCGAAGGCCATCACCACCACGGCGGCGCCATAGCGGCGCACCACCTGGGCATCGTGGATGAACTTCGCCTCGCCCTCCTTGAGCGAGATGGAATTCACCACCGCCTTGCCCTGGATGCACTTGAGGCCTTGTTCGATGATGCCGAACTTCGACGAATCGACCATCACGGGCACGCGGGCGATGTCGGGCTCGGCCGCCACGAGGTGGAGGAACTCGACCATCGCGGCCTCGGAATCGAGCAGGCCCTCGTCCATGTTGACGTCGATGATCTGGGCGCCGTTGAGCACCTGATCGCGCGCCACGTCGAGCGCCGCCGACAGGTTGCCGTCCTTGATGAGCTTGCGGAACTTGGCCGAGCCCGTGACGTTGGTGCGCTCGCCGACGTTGACGAAGCGGATGTCGCTCGTCAGCGTGAAGGGCTCGAGGCCCGACAAGCGCAGCTTCGGCGCGATCGTCGGGATGGCGCGGGGTGCAATGCCGTGCAGGCGCGCCGCGATGGCGCGGATGTGGTCGGGCGTGGTGCCGCAGCACCCGCCGACGATGTTGACGAGGCCGGCCTCGGCGAATTCGGCCACGAGCTCCGCCATGAATTCGGGGCTCTCGTCATAGAGCCCGAACTCGTTCGGCAGCCCGGCATTCGGGTAGGCGCAGACGAGCGTGTCGGCCACGCGGCTGATCTCAGCCAGATGGGCCCGCATCTCACGCGCGCCGAGCGCGCAGTTGAGGCCGATCGACAGCGGATCGGCGTGACGCACCGAATGCCAGAAGGCCGTCGGGGTCTGCCCCGACAAGGTGCGGCCCGACAGGTCCGTGATGGTGCCGGAGATCATCACCGGCAGGCGGATGCCGAGATCCGCGAACACCTCGTCGACGCCGGCCAGCGCCGCCTTGGCGTTCAGCGTGTCGAAGATGGTTTCGACCAGGATCAGGTCGGCGCCGCCCTCGATCAGCGCCCGCGCGGCTTCCGCATAGGCGATGCGCAGGTCGTCGAAGGTGACGGCCCGGTAGCCGGGGTTGTTGACGTCGGGCGAGATGGAGGCGGTGCGGTTGGTGGGCCCGATGGCGCCGGCCACGAAGCGCGGCCGCCCGTCCTTGGCCTCGGCCGCATCGGCGGCCTCGCGGGCGAGGCGCGCGCCTTCGCGGTTGAGCTCCACCGCCAGAGCCTCCATGCCGTAGTCGGCCTGGGCGATGGTGGTGCAGGAAAAGGTGTTGGTTTCGACGATATCGGCGCCGGCCAGGAAATAGTCGAGGTGGATGGCCCGGATCGCGTCGGGCTGGGTGAGGTTCAGCAGGTCGTTGTTGCCGCGCAGGTCGCGCGACCATTCGACGAAGCGGCCGCCGCGGAAGTCCGATTCCGTGAAGCGGTGGCCCTGGATCACCGTGCCCATGGCGCCGTCGAGCACCAGGATGCGCTCGCGGGCGGCACGGAGGAGAACGTCGGTTCGGGTGGCTTGCATCACGGCATCACTCGGTTCGGATCATTCGATGTCGCGCCGTCATTGCGAGGAGCGCAGCGACGAAGCAAACCAGGGGTGCGCTTCAGGTCTGGATCGCTTCGCTAGCGCTCGCAACGACGAAAGCGCGCTAGGCCGCCGCCTGCGCGGGCTTCGGCCGCATCCCCAGCAGATGGCAGATGGCGAACACCAGCTCGCTCTTGTTCATCGTGTAGAAGTGGAACTCGCGCACGCCGTGGTCGAGCAGGCCGAAGACCTGTTCGGACGCGACGGTCCCGGCCACCAGCTTGCGCGTGGCGGGGTCGTTGTCCAGCCCCTCGTAACGATCGGCCAGCCATTGCGGCACGCTGGCGCCGGTGCGCTTGGCAAAGCTCGCGGTCTGCTTGAAGTTCTCGACCGGCACGATGCCGGGCACCACCGGGATGGTGATGCCGGCCCCACGCACGCGGTCCATGAAGCGCAGGTAGTGTTCGTTGTCGAAGAAGAACTGGGTGATGGCCCGCGTGGCGCCGGCATCGATCTTGGCCTTCAGCCCGTCGAGATCGGCCTCGAACGAGGCGCTTTCCGGGTGCTTTTCGGGATAGGCCGAAACCGACACCTCGAAATCGCCGAGCCGCTTGATGCCGCGCACGAGGTCGGCCGAGGACTGATAGCCGCCCTCATGGGCCGCGAAGGCAGTGCCCGGGCCGCCGGCCGGGTCGCCCCGCAGAGCCACGATGTGGCGGACGCCGGCACGGCCGTAGCCGCGGACGACGTCATCCACCTCGTCCCGGGTGGCCGACACGCAGGTCAGGTGGGCGGCCGGGCGCAGGTGCGTTTCCTTGACGAGGCGCGCCACCGTGGCGTGGGTGCGCTCGCGCGTCGAGCCGCCGGCCCCATAGGTGACGGACACGAAGTTCGGGTCGAGCGGCGCCAGCCGTTCGATGGCGGCCCAAAGCCCCCCTTCCATTTCGGCGGATTTGGGCGGGAAGAATTCAAAGGACACTTCGAGGGCCGCGCGGGCCGGCGGACGCTTGTGTTGTTCGACGAGGGTCATGCGACGGCTTTCTGGAGCGCGGTCGTGAGGCGATCTTTGTTGGGGCGGCGGTCACGGCCGACCCAGAGCGAAACGGTGAGCTTGCCGGCTTCGGGGGCCGTCGGGGCGACGTCGCGGCCAGCCTCGATGGCAAGGTCGGCCTCGCCCATCAGGGTCTCGATCTCGGAGCGGGCGAAGCCGAGGCGGCGATGGGCGTGGAGGCTGCGCAGCTCCTCGTTGGCATGCGGCGCGAAGTCCACCACCACGAGCCGCCCCCCGGGACGCAGCACGCGGGCGGCCTCCCGCAGCGCGCGACCGGGATCGTCGAGATAATGCAGCACCTGGGCGATCACCACGAGGTCGTAGCCGTCACGCTCGACCGGCAGGGCATAAAGGTCGCCCTGGCGCAGCTGCACATGACGCCAGCCGCGCGCCTCGAGCCGGGAGCGCGCGACGCTCAACATGGCTGGGCTGCCGTCGATGCCGACCGCGCGCCCGGCTTTGGGGGCCAGCAGCTCGAGGATGCGGCCGGTGCCGGTACCGAGGTCGAGCACGGTCTCGAACGGCCCTTCCCCCACCACGGCCTCGAGCGCCGCCTCGACGCGCTCCTCCGCCGCATGCAGCGCCCGCAAGCGGTCCCAATCGGCCGCCTGGGCGGCGAAATAGCGCTCGGCCTGCGCCTGACGGGCGGCCCGCACCTCACCCAGCCGAGCCCGGTCGGCCAGCAGCGTCGAATCGCCGGGGTCGAGGTGCCGCACGAGGCCGCGCGCCAACTCCGCCACGGGGGTGCGATGGGCCGCGGCAAAGAACGCCCAGGCGCCTTCGCGGTGACGCTCCACCAGCCCGGCCTCGGCCAAAAGCTTGAGATGGCGCGAAATGCGCGGCTGCGACTGACCGAGGATCGCCACCAACTCCGACACGGTCAGTTCGGCTTCGAGCAGCAGCGCCAGCAGGCGCAGGCGCGTTTCCTCGCCGGCCGCCTCGAGGGCCGTCAGGATCGTCGCAAACGGGGCAGCCCCCAGGGCAGGCTCAATCATCATATAAAGATATGTTTATGCGTAATTTCACCCGGCCGCAAGGGCTTCCTGATTGCCCGTCCGTGGCGGGACGGCCCTTGCGGCGCTGGTAATCTCAGGGGCCAGCGGACGCGTCACGGCCCCGGCCCGACAAGGTCAGCAGCAGGAACGCCACCACCGCGACCGCCATTGCAAGGGCCGCCACGCCGAGCGCCGCGAAGCCGGAAACGACCGACACGATGCCGAGCCAAAGCAGCACCGCGTTGGTGACGCCGACCCGGCCCAGCACCGACCACACGCCGTCGCGCTGCGCCGCCACCTGGTAGAAGTGGCTGCGGTGCGGCGTCCACACGGCCTCGCGGCGGCGCAGACGCCCAACAAGCGTCAGGCCGCTGTCGGCGATATAGTAAAGCGGAAGGATGATGGCCCCCGCCAGCGCGCCGCCACCCGCCGCCGAACTGCCGCCGAGCGCGAAAAGCCCATAGGCGGTCAGGAAGCCGAGCGGCAGCGAGCCGACGTCGCCAAGGAAAAGACGCGCCGGCGGCTTGTTAAAGGGCGCATAGCCCGCGAGACCGCCCAAGAGGCCCAAGGCCAGCAGCCCCGGCACCACCGGCAGCAGGCCGGTGGCCCAGAACATCGCCAGCCCGCACGAGATCGGCACGAGTTCGGCCACCGTGAGCCAGTCCATCCCGTCCATGAAGTTGGTCAGGTTGATGAACCAGGCGCCCGCCAGCACCAGCAGCGCGCGTTCGAGGCCGAGCGGCATGATGCCGAACAGCCGCGTTCCTTCGGGCAGCATCCAGACGCCGACCGCCATGCAGGCGAGCTGCACCACGAGGCGCGGCAGCGCCGGCAGCGGCCGGATGTCGTCGATCAGGCCGAGCACCGCCAGCACCGCGGCGGCGGCCAGCACGGCGCCGAGCCGGGTGGCATCGCCCGGCAGCAGCGCCGTGCATTGCGCCCCGATGCCGGCCGCGAGCGCGGTCGCGACCAGCACCGCGATGCCGCCGCCCTGCGGGGTCGGCACGCTGTGCAGGCCGCGGGCGCTCGGCCGTGCCAGCGCATAGCGCGCGAGCCAAGGGCGCAGCAGGACGATCAAGCCGGCCGTCAGCGCCGCGGCACCGCACAGCAGGGCCGGCCCCAGCACCAGCCATGACGAGAAAGGGATTGCGATTTGGCTCAAGCGTTCCCACCCTGGTGATCGAGGCGGGTCTCGGCCCACCTCCGAGGCCCGTTGCCGCATGACCCCCGCGCGGCTAGAACCGCGGGCCACAACGCCCGGGATTTGCCTTGCCTCAACCCCTTACCCCCCACCTGCACCGCCTCGAAGCGGAGGCGATCCATATCATGCGGGAGGTCGCGGCCGAATATGCGAACCCGGTGATGCTCTACAGCGTCGGCAAGGATTCGAGCGTTCTGCTCCATCTGGCCGGCAAGGCCTTCTTTCCGTCGAAGCCGCCGTTTCCGCTGATGCACGTCGATACGACGTGGAAGTTCAAGGAGATGATCGCCTTTCGGGACGAGGCGGCGAAGCGCGCCGGCATGGATCTCATCGTTCACATCAACCACGAGGGCGTGGCGAAAGGCATCAACCCGATCGCGTCGGGATCGAGCGTCCATACCCAGGTGATGAAGACCGAGAGCCTGCGGCAGGCGATGGATCTTTACAAGTTCGACGCGGCTTTCGGCGGCGCCCGGCGCGACGAGGAAAAGAGCCGCGCCAAGGAGCGCATCTTTTCGCACCGGTCCGAAACCCATGCCTGGGACCCGCGCAACCAGCGGCCCGAGTTGTGGCACCTGTTCAACACCCGCATCCGGGCGGGCGAGTCGATGCGGGTGTTCCCCATCTCGAACTGGACCGAGCACGACGTGTGGGACTACATCCGGGCCGAGGACATCCCCGTGGTGCCGTTGTATTTCGCGGCGCGCCGGCCGGTGGTCGAGCGCGGCGGCACGCTGATCATGGTGGACGACGAGCGGCTGCCCTTGAACCCGGGCGAGGTACCGCGCAACGAGATGGTCCGCTTCCGCACGCTCGGCTGCTATCCGCTGACCGGCGCCGTGCCGAGCGAAGCCGCGACCCTCGATGCCATCATCGCGGAAATGCGCAGCTCCCGCACCTCCGAGCGGCAAGGACGATTGATCGATGCCGACGAGTCGGGGTCGATGGAGAAGAAGAAGCGCGAGGGGTATTTCTGAGATGAACGCGCCCGTCCCGGCCGAGCGGCCCACCCTGCGCTTCCTCACCTGCGGTTCGGTCGACGACGGCAAGTCGACCCTGATCGGCCGCCTGTTGTTCGAACAAAACGGCATCTTCGACGACCAGCTCAGCGCCCTCGAACGCGATTCCCGCAAGCACGGCACGGTGGGCGAGGACATCGACTTCGCGCTGCTGGTCGATGGGCTCGAGGCCGAGCGCCAGCAGGGCATCACCATCGATGTCGCCTACCGGTATTTTTCGACGCCGCGCCGCTCCTTCATCGTGGCCGACACGCCCGGCCACGAACAATATACCCGCAACATGGCGACCGGCGCCTCGAATGCCGATCTCGCGATCCTGCTGGTCGACGCGCGAAAAGGGCTGCTGACGCAAACGCGGCGGCATGCCTTCATCGTGTCGCTGCTCGGCATCCGCCACGTCATCCTGGCGGTGAACAAGATCGACCTGATGGGCTACGACGAAGCGGTGTTCACGGCGATCACGCGCGACTTCGAGGCTTTCGCGGCCGAACTCGGGTTCAAGTCCATCACGCCGATCCCGTTGTCGGCCCGCTTCGGCGACAACGTGTCGGAGCCGAGCCGCAACATGCCCTGGTTCACGGGCGGTCCGCTGCTGCAGGCGCTGGAAGACGTCGACGTGTCGGACCACAAGGCCGACAAGCCGCTGCGCTTCCCGGTGCAATGGGTCAACCGCCCCAACCTCGATTTCCGCGGCTATGCGGGCACGATCGCCAGCGGCACGGTCGCCCGGGGCGACGCGGTCGTGGTGGCCAATTCCGGCAAGACCACCACGGTGGCCCGCGTGGTCGGCCCGTCAGGCGACCTCGAGCGAGCGGCAGCCGGCGACGCCGTGACGCTGACGCTCAGCGACGAGATCGACATCACCCGTGGCGACATGCTGGCGCATCCGCAGGCCCGGCCGACGGTGGCCGACCAGTTCGCGGCGCAACTGATCTGGATGTCGGACGAGCGGCTGCTGCCCGGCCGCTCCTACCTGATGAAGCTCGCGACGCGGGCCGTGCCGGTGACCGTGACGGCCATCAAGCATCGCATCGACGTCAACACGCTGGAGGAAACCGGCGCCGTAAAGACGCTGGGGCTGAACGAGATCGGCCTTTGCTCCCTCGCGGCCTCGACGCCGGTGGCCTTCGACCCCTACCGGGAGAACCCCGACACCGGCGCCTTTATCCTGATCGACCGGATGACCAACGCCACCGCGGCCGCCGGCCTCGTCGATTATCCGCTGCGGCGTGCCACCAACGTCCACCACCACGACCAGAGCGTCACGCGCGCGTCGCGCGCCATCCTCAAGCACCAGCATCCGGCCATCGTGTGGTTCACCGGCCTGTCGGGCTCGGGCAAGTCGACCATCGCCAACATCGTGGAAAGCCGGCTGCATGCGTCCGGCGTGCACACGACGCTGCTCGACGGCGACAACGTCCGGCACGGCCTCAACAAGAACCTCGGCTTCACCGACGCCGATCGGGTCGAGAACGTCCGCCGTGTGGGCGAGGTGGCGAAGCTGATGACGGAGGCCGGCCTCGTGGTGCTGTGCAGCTTCATCTCGCCCTTCGAGGCCGAGCGCGCGATGGTGCGCAGCCTCGTGGCCGACGGGGAGTTCATCGAGGTCTTCGTCGACACGCCGCTCGAGGATTGCATCGCCCGCGACCCCAAGGGCCTTTACCAACGGGCACTGGCGGGCGAGATCAAGAATTTTACCGGCATCAGCCAGCCCTACGAGCGCCCGGCAAAGCCGGATCTGCTGCTCGAAACGCGGGGCGCCACGCCGGAGCAGATGGCCGATGCCGTGGTGTCGCTGCTCGAAGAGCGCGGCATCTTCGGCACCGCCTGGTGGTCGCTGCGCGAGGGCGAGGGGATCTGATCCCCTCACCCGGCTTCGATCGCCTTCCCGGGCTTCAGCCTTCCCGGGCCTTGCGGGCCATCGCGTTCAGCTGTTCGAGCGTCGCGTCGAAGCGGTTGTCCCGCTCGGCGAAGCGCAGGAAGCCGACGCGTTCGACCAGGATTTCGGGCGGGGTCGGCTGCCGGGCGAAAAGCGCCATCACCTCGTCGATGAAGTCGCTCAGCGGCAGGTAGCCGGCGCGCGTCGACTGGCCCGGGGTCAGGTCCGTCTGCACGGCCGGCGGTGCCAACTCGATCACCTCCACTTTACCCTTCAGCGCGTCGCGCATCGACACGGTGTAGGAATGAAGCGCCGCCTTGGTGGCCGAGTAGGTCGGGGTCGGCACAAGCGGCACAAAGGCGAGGCCGGAGGTGACGTTGACCACCGCCGCGTCGGCCTGCGCGCCCAGATGATCGATCAACGCGTCGATCATGCGGATGGGGCCGAGCAGGTTCGTGACGATGGTGTCCTCGGCATCCGTGAGGTCGCGCGCCCGATCGAGCCCCTCGAAGCGCATGATGCCGGCGTTGTTGACCAGCACATTGAGCGCCGGATGATCGGCGATGACTGTCTTCGCAAAAGCCGCGATGGCTTTCGGATCCGCGATGTCGAGCGTGTAGGCCCTCATGTTCGGCCGACCGGCGCAGACGGCGTCGAGCGCCTCGCGCCGACGCCCGGTAACGATGACGGCGTTGCCGGCATCATGGAACCGATGCGCCAGCGCGGCGCCGATGCCACTGCCGCCGCCGGTGATCAGGATGGTGTTGCGGCTCTGCTTCATAGCCAAGGTCCCTCGGTGTGAGAGACCTTTGCTTACATCAAGAATACACGCCTCGGGGCTGCCTTCTGCGGCCCGTGATTCGGAGAGATTGAATCCGGCGACACTCGATCAGCCCGAAAGGTTCTGGACGTTCCGCAGCAGCCTACTGTTGAGCGCCTGCAGGGTCGGTTGCCAGCCCTTGCCAAACCCGCAACGCAAGCCTGCCGTCACGAAGCTGCGAAATAGGAGGCGCCAGGCTCAAGGCCTGGCGCTTGTTGTTATGGGCAGGGATGGCGCTGGCCATCATAACCGAGGTAGGTGCCGCTCCCAGGGTCATACGACTTGAAGCGCTGGGCGCAATAGCCCGACGCATCACCGACCTGCGCCGGGGCTGCCGCATAACCGTAACCGGGATCGACTGCGTAGCCGGGTGCGACCGCATAGCCCGGCGCACCATAGCCGCCACCGTATCCGTAGCCGCCGTTATAACCATACCCGCCGCCATAGCCGTAGCCGCCGCCGTAGGCTGGGCCGGACGCCAGGGCACCGCCGATCAGCGCGCCCGCCGCCAATCCTGCGATGCCGGCCCCGATCGCAGCACCGCGTCCGCCACGCCCACCGCGATAATAGCCGCCACGGCCAAAGCCGCGATGACCGAAGCCGCCGCCATGGAAGCGACGGCCACCGCCGCGGAACTGCACCTCCGTCAGCGGCGAGGCGGTTTGCACCAACGACCGGTCGAACCGGACCACCTGAGCGGAAGCCGGGACGCTCGTGGCCAGCATCGCCGTGCCAACCAGGGCCGCGACCCACGAAGATTGTTTCATGTGTTGCACTCCTATAGCGAGGCAACGGTGAGGACGGACGCAAGTTGCGGCCCGTCTCCAAGCATGACTAAGAATTCACCTTCTACGCCGTTGCTATCGTAAGGTCATGCCGGCTGGACGAAACTCTCCAGCACCATCTTGCGACCTGCCTTGTCGAAGGCGACCGTCAACTTGTTGCCATCCACGAGTTCCACCGTCCCGGGGCCAAACTTCTGATGGAACACCCGTGCTCCCTTGGCGTGGCCGGACGCGTTGGTGGAGCTCGCCACCAGCTCGCCCTCGATCAGCCGGCCTTCCTTGCGCAAAGGCCCGCGGTTCTCGGCAAAGTCCTTGGCGCGCGCGGTGCCGCCCTGCTGGGCCCGCTGCCAGCCCGGCGTCGAATAGGAGGACGCAAAGGCATCCGGCCGGTCGAAGCGCGAGGCCCCATAGCCGCCGTAGCGCTTGGCCTGGGCGGCCTCGGTCACCTCCACATGGGCTTCCGGCAGCTCGTCGACGAAGCGGGACGGGATGGTGGACTGCCATAGGCCATGGATGCGGCGGTTGGTGGCGAAGTAGAGCTTCGCCCGTCGCTTGGCCCGGGTCAGGCCCACATAGGCGAGGCGGCGCTCCTCCTCGAGGCCGGCGCGACCGTTGTCGTCGAGCGAGCGCTGGTGCGGGAACAGCCCTTCCTCCCAGCCCGGCAGGAACACGGTTTCGAACTCGAGCCCCTTGGCGCCGTGCAGCGTCATGATGGACACCTTTGGGCCCGTGTCGGCCTCGGAGGCTTCCATCACCAGCGACACGTGCTCGAGAAAGGCCGCGAGATCCGGGAATTCCTCGGTGGAGCGCACGAATTCCTTCAGGTTCTCGAGCCGGCCGGCGGCTTCGGCGGTCTTGTCCTTGCTCCACATGTCGGTGTAGCCGGATTCTTCCAGCACCGTTTCGGCCAGCTGCGACGCCGGCACCGTGCCGACCAGCCCGGCCCAGCGGGCGAAATCCGCCATCAAGGCGCGAATGGTGCCGCGCTGCTTCGGTTTCAGCTCGTCGGTCTCGACGAGCTGCCGCGCCGCCTGCATCAACGGGATGCCGGCCGCCCGTGCGGTATTGTGGATCACCTGCAGGGTGGAATCGCCCAAGCCGCGCTTCGGCTGGTTGAAGATCCGTTCGAAGGCGAGGTCGTCGGCCGGTTGCGCGACGCAGCGCAGATAGGCGAGCGCGTCGCGGATCTCGAGCCGCTCATAAAAGCGTGGGCCGCCGATGACCCGGTAGGGCAGCCCGAGCGTAATGAAGCGCTCTTCGAACTCACGCATCTGGAACGAGGCCCTGACCAGGATCGCCACCTCGTCGAGCGATTGCCCCTTCTTCTGCAGGCTTTCGATCTCGTCGCCGACGAGGCGCGCTTCTTCCTCCGAATCCCACACGCCCGTGACGGTCGGCATCTCGCCCATGGCGTCATCGGTGAACAGTGTCTTGCCGAGCCGGTCGTCGTTATGCGCGATCAGGTGGGCGGCGGCCGCCAGGATATGTCCGGTCGAGCGGTAGTTGCGCTCGAGCCGCACCACCGTGGCGCCAGGAAAATCGTGCTCGAACCGCAGGATGTTGTCGACCTCGGCACCGCGCCAGCCATAGATCGACTGGTCGTCGTCGCCGACGCAGCACACGTTGTGGCCGCCGAGCGCCAGCATGCGTAGCCACAGATACTGCACCACGTTGGTGTCCTGGTATTCGTCGACCAGCATATATTTGAAGCGGCCCTGGTATTGCGCCAGCACGTCCGGGTTTTCGCGGAACAGCCGCAGGGTTTCGAGCAGCAGGTCGCCGAAATCGGCGGCATTGAGGGTCTTCAACCGCGCCTGATAGGCGGCGTAGAGCACCCCGCCCTTGCCGTTGGCAAAGGCCATGGCCTCGCCGGCCGGCACGGCCTTCGGCTCGAGGCCGCGGTTCTTCCAGCTGTCGATGAGGTTTGCGAGCCCCCGCGCCGGCCAGCGCTTGTCGTCGACGTCCTCGGCACTCAGCACCTGCTTCATCAGGCGGATCTGGTCGTCGGTGTCGAGGATCGTGAAGGACGATTTCAGGCCGACGAGCTCGGCATGGCGACGCAGGATCTTGGTCGAGATGGCGTGAAAGGTGCCGAGCCACGGCATGCCTTCGCCCGACGGTCCGACCAGGACCGCGATGCGCTCCTTCATCTCGCGCGCCGCCTTGTTGGTGAAGGTGACGGCCAGGATCTCGTGGGTGCGGGCGCGGCCGGTGGCGATGATGTGGGCGATGCGGGTGGTCAACACCCGGGTCTTGCCGGTGCCGGCGCCGGCCAGCACCAGCACGGCGCCGTCCATCGCCTCGACGGCACGGCGCTGCTCGGGGTTCAGGCCATCGAGATAGATCGGCGCGAAGCCGCCGGACGGCCCCTTGGCGCGGGCACGCTCGGCCAAGCCGCCGGGGCGGGGTGCGGCGGGCGCTGCGGGGGCTTGGGACACGACGATCGGACTCCGGGCGACGGCGACCAACATCGCCGCCGCCTGGGTCGCAAATAAGACCGGAGGGGACAAGAACAAAATGAGAATGCCGCCCGCTCGCAGCCGGGCGGCACGGCTCACAGGCTGCGGATCAGCCCGCCATCCACCCGGATCATGCTGCCCGTCACGTAGCCGGCCGGGACTCCGGCCAGGAAAGTCACCACGGCCGCAAATTCTTCCGGGGTGCCGTAGCGCCCGGCCGGGATTTCGGCGCGATGCTGGCGGCGCACCTCCTCGATGGCGAGGCTGCCGCGGCTGGCGCGGTTCTGGTCGAGACTGTCGACCCGCTCGGTCGCGACCCGGCCCGGCAGCACCATATTGACCGTGACGCCCTGGCCCGCCACTTCGGCCGCAAGGCTCTTCGACCAGCCGGCGACGCTGCCGCGGATGGCATTCGACACCGCAAGACTGGGGATCGGCTGCTCGATCCCGGAAGAGCCGATCGTGATGACGCGGCCCCACCCACGCTCGGTCATCGGCCGCACGAGGCGGTCGGTCAGGTGGAACACCGACGCCGCCATGCTGGTGAAGGCCTTGGTCCAGGTCTCGGCCGCGGTGTCCAGCACGCCGCCAGGGGCCGGGCCGCCGCAATTGTTGACCAGGATGTCGGCGCCGCCCCCGGCCAGCACGGCGTCGGCCAGGCGATCGACGCTGGCCCCGTCGGCGAGGTCGAGATCGTGGATCGTGACCCGTGCCGCCATGTCGGCCGGCAATGCGGCGCACCAGGCTTCGATCTTGCTACGGGAGCGGGCGGCGAGCCACACGGTCGTGCCTTCGGCCAGCAGCGCCAGCGCGATGGCCTTGCCGAGCCCCTGGCTGGCGCCCACCACCAGGGCCCGCTTGTTCACCAGTCCGAGATCCATTCTGTCCTCCATCGCTCGCCGCGAAACCGTTGAAGGACGAGATCGAGGGCGGCGCAACCGCGAACCCGCTGACTACCGGGAACCGCAGCCCACTACCGGCATTGCCGTCCCATACCCAAGGAGGCTGTCATGTCATCGGCCACCGATCCCGCCGCAGTTCTCAGCCGCATCGCCGCCCTGGCCCGCGAAGCCATGGCCCAGTCCGACCTGCCGGGCCCGCTCCAGACGACCCTTGCCGAGATCGCCAAACTCGCCGGCGGCGAGCACCGAGACACGCCCGAGGCAAGCGACCTGCCGCTGACCGACAATCAGTCGCTTTGAAGTGAAAGGCTGACGTCGCTGAGCAGCTGCGAACGCGGCTGGCCTCGGAAGCATGCTCAGCCCGGCGTGGTCTTGCTACCCCGCCAAGCGCGCTCGAAGGGCAGCCGCCAGGCATGCGGCGCCACAAGCTGATGGATCGACTTCGGGCCCCAGGAGCCCGGCTGATAAAGACGTACGGGCGGCGGCGCTTCCAACAGTGGCACCGAGACTTCCCACAGCCGCTCGATGCCGTCCGCAGTGGTGAACAGCGTGTGGTCGCCCCGCATGGCGTCGAGGATCAGGCGTTCATAGGCTTCCAGCACCTCGCCCACGAGGCCCGTGTCGTTCATGGCGAATTGCAGGCTGAGCTTGTCGAGCCGCATGCCGGGCCCCGGCCGCTTGCCGTAGAACGACAGCGACATTTTTGAGGCGTCGGCAAGGTCGAAGGTCAGGTGGTCGGGCCCCTGGGCTCCCACGCCGGAGCCGGCCGGGAACATGCTTTTCGGCGGTTCGCGGAACGCGATTGAGATGATGCGCTGCCCTTCGGCCAAGCGCTTGCCGGTGCGCAGGAAAAACGGCACGCCGGCCCAGCGCCAATTGTCGATCCAGCACTTCAGCGCGATAAAGGTTTCGGTTTCGGATTCCGGGTCGACGCCCTCTTCTTGCCGGTAGCCGACATATTGCCCCCGCACCACGTCGGCCGGATCGATCGGCTTCATGGAGCGGAACACCTTGTTCTTTTCCTCCGAGATCGGCATCGGCTCGAGCGAGGTCGGCGGCTCCATGGCCATGAAGCCGAGGATCTGGAACAGGTGGGTCACCACCATGTCGCGATAGGCGCCGGTCTGCTCGTAGAAGCGGGCCCGCTGGTTGAGGCCGAGCGTTTCCGGCACGTCGATCTGCACGTGATCGATGAAGTTGCGGTTCCAGATCGGCTCGAACAGGCCGTTGGCGAAGCGGAACGCCAGGATGTTCTGGGCCGGTTCCTTGCCGAGGAAATGGTCGATGCGGAAGATGCGGTCTTCGGGGAACACCTCGTGCAGCTTGTCGTTCAGCAGCACAGCGCTGGCGAGATCGACGCCGAACGGCTTCTCCATGATGATGCGGGTGCCTTCCGCGATGCCGGCTTCGGCCAGCATCCGCACGGCCGGCATCGCAGCCTCGGGCGGCACGCTGAGATAATGGATGATGCGGCTTTCACCCTCGAAGGAGTGTTCCGCCCGCTCCACGGCCGCCTTCAGGGCGCCAGGTCCGGCACCGAGCGGCACATAATCGAGGCTGTCCGCGAAAGCGGCCCAGTCGGCCGGGTCCACCTTGCGGGTGGAGAACTGGTCGAGCGCGCCCTTGGCGGCCGCCCGGAACCCCTCGGCATCGAGCTGGTCGAGCGATACGCCGATGATGCGGCAGCCCGGGATGAAGCCGGATTGCGACAGGTGGAACAGCCCCGGCAACAGCTTGCGGCGTGCGAGGTCGCCCGTGGCGCCCACCAGCACGACGATCTGCGGATAGCCGGGCCCCACCCCGCGGGTCGTCCTCAAACGTCCTTGCTGCATGTCGGCCAAGCCCCTGCGGGTTCGCGGCCGCCAAACCAACACCGGTCCGTGGCCTTGTCACCCGCACATAACATAGGGCGGTAGCGGCAAGGTTAAGGGCAGCTTGTCGGATTCTGGCCGGGACCTTGCGGCCGCAGGTCGCAAGGCGACGCCCCGGGTTCCGGCGTTGTCGCGGCGACACTGGAGATATCCCATGCCCAAGCTCGTGACCATCAACGCCGCCGACGCCACCCCAGCCGCCGATGGCAGCATCCCGCTCGCGGCGGGCGCCCGCGTTTCGCTGCGGCTTTGGCGCGACGAGGAGCCGACCGACGACAAGACCCCACGTCGCCACGATTACGAGGTCGTCGGTTACGCCTTGTCGGGCCGGGCGGCGCTCGAGATCGCGGGCGAGATGGTGGAGCTGAAAGCCGGCGATTCCTGGCTGGTGCCGGCGGGCGCCACCCACACCTACCGCATCATCGAGCGCTTTTCAGCCGTCGAGGCCGTGGCCCCGCCGGCCTGAGCCGACCGGGCGTTCATCAGGCACCGGATCGCCGACCTCGGACGGCCGTCGCCAAGACGACGCGTCCGGGGTGACTTCAAGGGTAAAGAATGTCACAAGACGGACCTCCCGGGGTTCAGGCGCGCCCGGTCCCCAAGGCACGGGCATGGCGCGCCGTGTCTTGGAACGGGCAAGCACGCGATCCGTCGCGACGAATAGGTTTCGGTGATGTCCATTGTAGCGAGCATCCGGCGGCAGGTCGTGCCGGTGCATCCCGAAGGATATGTGTTTATCGCGGCTTTCGCGGTGGCGACCCTGGTGTTGCAGTGGCTGTGGTCGCCGCTCGGCTGGGTCGCCGGCATCATGACGGCGTGGTGCGTCTACTTCTTCCGTGACCCGGCCCGCATCACGCCGATGCGGGAGGGGCTCGTGGTTTCGCCGGCCGACGGCGTCATTTCGTCGATCGGGTTCTTCGTCCCGCCGCCCGAGCTCGGCTTGGGTGATCGACCGCTGCAGCGCGTTTCGGTGTTCATGAGCGTCTTCGACTGCCATGTGAACCGAGCCCCGATGTCGGGCCGCATCACCAAGATGAGCTACCGGGCCGGCACCTTCGTCAATGCCGACCTCGACAAGGCGAGCGACGACAACGAGCGCGCCGGCCTCGTCATCGACACCGCCTCGGGCCGCATCGGCGTGGTGCAGATCGCCGGCCTCCTGGCCCGCCGCATCGTCAGCTTCACCCGCGAAGGCGAAACCCTGGGGGTCGGCGACCGTTTCGGCCTGATCCGCTTCGGCTCGCGGGTCGACGTGTTCCTGCCCGAAGGCGTGCGGGTGCTGGTCGGTCAGGGCTCGAAGGCCATCGCGGGCGAAACCGTGCTGGCCGACATCCGCGCCTCGGAACCGGCCCGCAGCTTCAAGGCCGGCTAGATCATCCATGTCCGGCTGGCGCGAATCAGCCCTGGAGGCGGAGCACGAGGCCGTCAGGCCCAGGCCCGACCTCGAGGCGCTGCCTTCGTCCGAGCTCTTCGTCCTGCTGGACGACAAGCTGCGGCGCGACACCATGGGGGCCATCGACTGGCTGCTCCGGGTGACGCCCGGCGCCACCGACCCCGCGGTGCTGATCGGGGAAATCTGCGACCGGTTGTGGGCCCTGGGCGTGCCGGTCGACCGCTATCGCACTTCGAGCACCATTGCGACCGCGGACGCGGACGCGCTCGGCCGAACCTGGGTTCGCGGCCAGGGCCTCAGCGACACCGTTTATGTGCGGTCCCAGGCCGACGACCCGGATTACACCAACAGCCCCTTTCGCGAGGCGAGCGAGACCGGCCACTGGGTTGACCTGTGGCTCCCCGAAACACCCGACGATCGTTTCGGCATCGTGCCGGAGCTGAAGCAGGACGGCTACCTTCACTATATCTGCATGGAATTGGGCGCGCCTGTCGGCATCTCGACGTGGCTGACGGTCGCCACCAAGGAGCCGCAGGGGTTTTGCGACGCGAGCCGGATCGTGCTGGCCTTGATCGCACCTGTTCTCGGGGCGCTCATCAACACCCGCATCACCCGGCTGATGCTCGACCGCCTGCTGCGCACCTATGTGGGCGACGAGCCCCACCGCGCCATCCTCAACGGCAACGTCAAGCGAGGACAGGTCACCACCATCCGGTCGGCGATCCTGTTCGCCGACATGCGCGACTCGACGGGCCACACGGCCGAGATCAGCGCCGTGGAGGCGGTGGGGCTGTTCAACAGCGTCTTCGATTGCCTCGTGCCGCCCATCGAGACGCGCCGCGGCGAAGTGCTGAAATATATGGGTGACGGGCTGCTGGCGATCTTCCGGGATGGCGGCGACGGCGCCGAGGATGCCACCCGACGGGCGCTCGCGGCCGCGCGGGATGGCCTCGCCAATGTAGAGACCTTCAACGCCGGGCGCCCCGGCCGCCGCCCCGTCGCGCTCGGCATCGCGCTGCATTTCGGCGAGGCCGCCTACGGCAATGTCGGCTCCGGCATGCGGCTCGACTTCACGGTGATCGGGCGCGACGTCGGTCTCGCGAGCCGCATCGGCGGCCTGAATGCCCGCTTGGCCGAGCCGCTGCTGATGTCATCCACGTTTGTGCGCAAGCTCGGGCTCGAAGCCGAGCCGATCGGTGCCTTCACGGTGCGGGGCTTCTCGACGCCCGTGGCCGTGTTCCGCCCTTTTGAGGAGTCTCGATGAGCGACCCGGATCTCGACGACCTGCAAGGCCTGGGGTCGCGGCTCGATGGCGGGTCGCCACCGCGTTTGCGCCGGTTCCGCAAGGTGCCGGTGCGCTTCATCCTGCCGAACCTCATCACGCTGGTGGCGCTCTGCCTGGGGCTGACGGCGATTCGCTTCGCGGTCGAGGGCCGCTTCGAACTGGCCGTGCTGACCATCATTGCGGCCGCCATCTTCGACGGGCTCGACGGGCGCATCGCTCGCGCCCTGCAGGGCACCACCCGGTTCGGGGCGGAGCTCGACAGCCTCGCCGATTTCGTCGATTTCGGCGTCGCACCGGCCCTGACGCTGTATTTCTGGTCGCTGTCGTCGATCAAGAGCTTCGGCTGGTTCGCGGCCCTGGTGTTCGCGGTCGCCTGCGCGCTGCGGCTGGCGCGGTTCAACGTGGCGCTCGACGATCCCGACAAGCCGGCCTGGACCTCGAATTTCTTCACCGGCATGCCGGCGCCCGCTGGCGCCGTGGTGGGCATGCTGCCGCTCTATCTCCACTTCTCGGTGCTGGACATCCAGAACAGCCGCCCCTGGGTGGTGGTGCAGATCGTCTACCTGTTGATCGTGGCCGGCCTGATGGTGAGCCGCATCCCGCATTTCTCGGCCAAGACCCTCGGGCGGGTGCCGCGCGAGAATGTCGTCGTGGTGTTGTTCGGCGTCGTGACGCTGCTGTTATTGCTCGCCACCTTCACGACCGAGATGCTGGCGTTGTTGAGCGTGGCCTACCTGTGCTGCATCCCATGGAGCGTCATGCGCTACCGTGCCTATCAGCAAGGCGCCGTCGCCCCCACTCCGACCGATTGACCCTTCGGCGCCACCGGGCACCGAGACCGGGGGCCGGCCTGCCCAAACCTTGCGACGCACCGAAGGGTGCATCATCTGTTCACAAATCGCGCGGGCTCGACTAGGGTCCGCCGCACAAACAGAACATCCGCCTGCGGCGCCCCGCCAAGGCGCCCACCAGATGGACGATATGGCCAAGGAAGAACTGCTCGAATTCCCGGGTACGGTGACGGAACTGCTGCCCAACGCCATGTTCCGCGTCAAGCTCGAGAATGAACACGAAATCACGGCCCACACGGCCGGCAAGATGCGCAAGAACCGCATTCGCGTGCTCACCGGCGACAAGGTGCTGGTCGAGATGACGCCCTATGATCTGACCAAGGGTCGCATCACCTATCGGTTCAAGTAGGCCGGCCTCGCGCGCCTCGCCATGGCCGCCGTTGCCCTCCCCCGGCTCGTTCTCGCATCCGCGTCGCCGCGTCGGCTCGCCTTGCTGCAACAGATCGGCATCGAGCCGATTGCCCTGATCCCGACGGACCTCGACGAAACGCCAGAACGCAACGAGGCCCCCCGGGCGCTCGCGGCGCGCCTGGCTTCGGAAAAGGCGGTGGCGGCTCAGGCCATCGTGTCGCGGCGGCCTGAGCTCGAGGGGAGCTTCATCATCGCGGCCGATACGGTCGTGGCGGTCGGGCGGCGCGTGCTGCCGAAATGCGAGATCCGCGACGACGTCGCGCATTGCCTCGGGTTGTTGTCCGGCCGCGCCCACCGGGTCTTCACCGGCGTGGCGATGATCACCCCGTCGGGCAAGCGGCGCGAGCGGCTCGTCGAGTCGCGCCTACGCTTCAAGCGCCTATCCGGCCGCGAAATGGAGCGCTACATCGCCAGCGACGAATGGCGCGGCAAGGCGGGCGGCTATGCGATCCAGGGACTCGCGGCGATGTTCGTGGCGCGCCTCGTCGGGTCCTATACGGGCGTCGTCGGCTTGCCGCTGCACGAGACCGCGGCCCTTCTCGACGGTGAAGGGTTTCCGCTGATGCAATCCGGACTGGCCGATGCCTGAGGATCAAGCGGGAAGCGGGCCACCCAAGCCCGCCGGCCGATGCCCGATCTGCCAGCGCGCGGCCGATCCCGACTCAAAGCCCTTTTGCTCGAAGCGCTGCGCCGATGTCGACCTGCATCGCTGGATCGTCGGACGCTACCGGGCCTCTACCGAAGACGAGCCGGACGACAATGACGATGCCGGTTCGGGCGACCATCGCAACGATTGAACGATGAAAGCCAGCCCCGCGAGGGACCGGCTTTCATGTCTAAAAACTTAGAGTGTGTTGATCAGAGCTTGCGATCGGCAGCGTCAGCCACCTTGTCGGCCGTGTTCTTCACAGCGGCCTTGGTGTCGCCGACAGCCTTCTGAGCCTGGCCTTGGACTTCCTGCGCATGCCCTTCGGCCTGGAGCTTCTCGGAGCCGGTTGCTTCGCCGATGCCCTGCTTGACCTTGCCGATTGCCTGGTTGGCCACGCCCGAAATCTTGTCGCCCGTGCTGCTCATAGCGGATCTCCTTGCGAGCACCATGCTCTCGCTGGGACAATTCGACCCGCGACCGAAGGTTCCCCACGATCAGTCCACGATCCTCACTGGACGGCCCCGACCTTGGCCCCATATCGCTCCCAAGTCGGATCGGCCCTGCCGAACTGATCGTCCAGCCGGCATCCGGGAGATCGTCATGCTGCACGGGAAGGTTCTGGTGGTCGAAGATGATCCCATGCTTCGCATGGATGCCACGCTGTTGTTCGAGGAAGCCGGCTTCGATGTCGCGGAATTCGAATGCGCCGATGATGCGCTGGCCTATGTGTGGGACTACACGAACGAAGTCGCGGCGATCTTCACGGATGTCGAGATGCTGGGCTCGGCGAGCGGATTCGACCTCGCCAGCACGGTGACGACCGCGTGGCCCCATATTGCGGTGCTGGTCACCTCCGGCTTTCACGAAGAGGTGCCCGACGACCTTCCCTCGCGGGTGCGCTTCATCCCCAAGCCATGGCTGCCAGCCGACGTGCTGGGATTCGTGCGCGGCGCCGCGGTTCGCCACTGAGGTGAAGTCCGCCCGCCTCCTGGGAACCCTGTGGCCCGGGTTGATCCTGCTCGGGCTGTTCGGGCTCGACATCGGTTTCTTCGAGGATGGACCGGACGGCCTCGACCCACGCCTGATCCTGGCTTTGCGGTTGCCGGGCCAACCCGCTGTTTCGCTCGGGCCCGCATGGATGCTCGAAACCGGCCGGGATTTTACGGCGCTCGGCAGCAACGGGGTGATCGGGCTGCTCGTCGTCACCGCCTGCGGCGCGATGCTGTGCCTGGGTCACAAGCGTCGTGCCGGCACCCTGGCCATGGCCTGCGTCACGGCCCTGATGGGCAACGGCATCCTGAAGCTGTTGGTCCACAGGGCCCGGCCCAGGCTCATTCCGGACGCGCCGCTGGTCTTCACCACCAGCTTCCCAAGCTCTCATGCCATGATGTCGGCGACGGCCTTCTTCACCCTGGCGGCCCTGGTGGCGACCACCTGCGCACCCTTGGCGTTGCGACGGTTCGCTTTCGTCATGGCGGCTGTCGGCACCGGGCTTGTGGGTGCCAGTCGGGTTTATCTTGGCGTGCATTGGCCGACCGATGTGGTCGGCGGCTGGCTGGCCGGGCTGTTCTGCGCCTGGTTGGCTTGGCGGCTCTACGGGCCGATCACTCGCGCCCAAGCGTGACGGCGCCTTCGCGCACGATCTTCAAGAAGCCGTCGCTGCGAGCGAGGTCCAGGGTCACGCGCGAGCGCCCCATGCGCTCACGGCCAGAGCCGCGCGTGCGCCAAACCAATGTGGCCGACAAGCGGCAGTGGTCCTGTGTGGCATCGCAGCTTTTCGCCGCCGACCCTGGCTCGACGCCGTAGCGCCGATCAGGCCAGCGGCGGATAAAGGCCCGCTTGTCGTTGAGCAGCGCCTCTCGCGTCATCGCATGCCCGTAGTAGATCAAGCGCGGCGCATAAAGCTTGGCCACGTTGTCAGGCGTCACGTTGCCATCCTGATCCCAGATCGAGAAATAGGACGAGATCAGCGCATCCTGATGCGGGCTCGATTGAGCAACGGCGGCAGCACTGCCGAGCGTCAGCCCGGCCACGATCGCCATGATCCTCGAAACCATGCCGGACCTCCGTAGCCACAAGGGGCCGACCGCTTTGGCCGACCCCGATGTTTATAGGGTTACTGCAGCGCCACCGCCGACGTGCCGGTCATGTCGGCGATCATCCGCTGGTGGCCGAGCACCACCGGCAGCGTCTGGCGCGCCCACACCACCAGGGCCGGGTCGCTGCCGCTCATCGCATAATCGCCGATCCCCGCGACGGCCTCGGCATGAGCGGCTCGCTGCAACACCCAGAACGCGTCGTCGAAGCCCTGGCCAGACAGCGCGTCGAGTTCGTCGAGCTTCGCCTGATGCGCTTTGTCGAACATGAAGTGGGTGGCCACTCCCGTCGGGGCCGCGGCGCGGTCGAGCGCCAGTTCGGCCTTGTGATGATCGTTCAGCATCGTCTGAGCGAAGTGCCGAACAGCGGGATCCTGACTTCTTTCCAAGGCCATCTGCGACGTCGTCATTTCGAACTGATTGCCGATGCCGGCATTCTGCACAAAGGCCTGGACCAGGGGAGACGAGGGTCGCGGCATCGGCGACGCCTCGAGGGAGCTCATGTCCGGGGCCGCGATGGCGGCGCTCGAGACGCAAAGCAGAAGGCCGGCGGCCAGGGCAGGAAAACGCATGGTAGAAGACCTTGATGGTGGCGGCCGTCGATGGGGCCGGCATGCTCACCCAATCCGTCTCGGCAGCCTGGGTTCCCACAAAGGCTCGGCGCCGCGACAATGCCTCATGTCCGCCCGGATTGCGCCAGAGTGAAACAATCCGGGCCAAAACGTCGGCCTAGGGGCGTGCCGCCGCCCGATGGGCTCAGCCGTGACGCTTATTGGACAGGGCCGATCGCCTTCAGCTCCCCGATGTGGCGCTCGACGATGCGATGCGTCTCGGACGCGAAGGCCCGAAGTGCCTGGTCCGAACCGCCCTTGGCCTCCTTTGCGAAGGCAGCGCCGTCCTTGGCATGGATATCTTCCATGGCCAGAAGATAGGCTTTGTCAAAAGCCGGGCCCGACAGCGCCTTCAAAGCATCGAGCTTCTTGGTAAAGGCGGCATCGAGATCGACGGCGACATCCAGCTTCGCGGCCGCCGTGATGGATTTGAGCGTGTCGCCCACGAGCGCATGGTCGTGCGCTTCCGTGGTGCCCTGGTCCTTGATGTCCTGCGTCGATCCTTGCTGAGCCGCTACAGTGCCGAGCGCCACCTCGAACATGCCACCCTGGCTGACCATGGCCACAAAGGCCTTGTCCGCATCCGAAACCCGATCGGCTGCCTGGGCCGTAAAGGGCAGCGCGGCCAGCAACAGGGCGAGGGTGGCGGGAACAGCACGTGTCATCGGAACTCTCCTTGGCGACCTTGCGACAATCGAGGGCCGTGGCACAAGTTCCCACAGCAAGCATGAGATCGAACCGCTATAGCATCAGAAGCAGCAGTGGATCGCACCGCCGTTGACACTCCCGCGACCCGATGCTACCCAGCCTGCCACCAGTTTGGAATTTGGCATCCGATGATCCGCATTCTCGTACGATTCGCGTCAGGCCTGGGCCGGGATTAGCTCCCGAAGCGCCCACGAACTGACGCGACCCATAGGCCCCTCGAGGGCCTTTTTTATTGCCTGAAATTCCGCCGCGATCACACCATCTCCAAGGGAGCAGCACCAATGGCACAGCAGATGACGGGCGCCGAAATGGTCGTCACGGCCCTGAAGGATCAGGACGTCGACACCGTGTTTGGCTACCCGGGCGGTGCCGTCCTGCCGATCTACGACGCGTTGTTCCAGCAGAACGCCGTCCGTCACGTCCTGGTCCGGCACGAGCAGGGCGCCGGCCATGCGGCGGAGGGCTATGCCCGCTCGACCGGCAAGGTCGGTGTGCTGCTGGTCACCTCCGGCCCCGGCGCCACCAACGTCGTCACGGCGCTGACGGATGCGCTGCTCGACTCGATCCCGCTGGTCTGCATCACCGGCCAGGTGCCAACCCACCTGATCGGCTCCGACGCCTTCCAGGAAGCCGACACCACCGGCATCACGCGCTCCTGCACCAAGCACAATTATCTGGTCCGCAAGGTCGAGGACCTGCCGCGCATCATGCACGAGGCCTTCTACGTGGCGAGGAGCGGCCGGCCCGGCCCGGTCGTCATCGACATCCCGAAGGACGTGCAATTCGCCACCGGGGCATATGAGAACGTCGCCGAAGTCGGGCACAAGACCTATCGGCCAAAGACCAAGGCCGACGCCGGCAAGGTGGCCCAGCTGATCGCCATGATGAAGTCGGCCCGCAAGCCCGTCTTCTACACGGGCGGCGGCGTCATCAACGCGGGCCCGAAGGCTTCGGCCTTGCTGCGCGAGCTGGTCGCGCTGACGAACTTTCCGGTCACCTCGACCCTGATGGGCCTCGGCAGCTACCCGGCCTCGGGCCCGAACTGGCTCGGCATGCTGGGCATGCACGGCACCTACGAGGCCAACCATGTCATGCACGATTGCGACCTGATGATCGCCGTCGGGGCGCGCTTCGACGACCGCATCACGGGACGTCTCGACGCCTTCTCGCCCGGCTCGACCAAGGTCCACATCGACATCGACCCCTCGTCGATCAACAAGGTCGTCAAGGTCGACCTCGGCATCGTGGGCGATTGCGCGTCCGTGCTCGGCGACATGGTGGAGGCCTGGAAGGCGACGCCGGGCGCGGTTGATCCTGCGGCGCTCGACGATTGGTGGCGGGCCATCGACGGCTGGCGCGCCAGGCGCTCGCTCGCTTATGGCCCCTCCACCACCACGATCCGGCCGCAGCACGCCATCCGTCGCCTGTACGAGCTGACCAAGGACCGCGAAACCTACATCACCACGGAGGTCGGCCAGCATCAGATGTGGGCGGCCCAGCATTACGGCTTCGAGGAGCCGAACCGCTGGATGACCTCCGGCGGCCTCGGCACCATGGGCTACGGCCTGCCGGCCGCGGTTGGCGTCCAGATGGCGCATCCGGACGCACTGGTGATCGATATCGCGGGCGAAGCCTCGATCCTGATGAACATGCAGGAAATGTCGACCGCGCTGCAATACCGGCTGCCCGTGAAGGTGTTCATCCTCAACAACAGCTACATGGGCATGGTGCGCCAATGGCAGGAGCTGCTGCACGGGGGCCGCTATTCGGAATCCTACTCGGAAGCGCTGCCGGACTTCGTCAAGTTGGCCGAAGCCTATGGCGGCACGGGCATCCGCTGCGACGATCCCGCAGGGCTCGACGACGCCATCCGGCGCATGATCGACACCCCCGGTCCGGTGATCTTCGATTGCGTGGTCGAGAAGAACGAGAACTGCTTCCCGATGATCCCGTCAGGCAAGGCCCATAACGAGATGCTGCTGCCCGAAGGCATCGACGACTGGGGCGGCCCGGACCTCGGCAGCGTCATCGACGAAAAGGGCAAGCTGCTGGTTTAGTCCGCCCTTTCCACTTTCTCCCACGCGAGTGGGAGAAGGATCAACTTGAGAAGGATCATGAAGACCATCGGCCTCATCGGCGGCACGTCCTGGGAATCGACGGCGGTGTATTACCGCCTGCTCAACGAGGGCGTGCGCACCCGCCGCGGCGGACTGGCCTCGGCATCGCTGGTGCTACTGTCGCTCGACTTCGCGCCGCTCGCGGCTGCTATGGCGGCGGATCGCTGGGACCAGGTCGAGGCAACGCTGGTGGCGGCGGCCCGGCGCCTCGAAGCCGCGGGTGCCGACGCCGCGGCGCTCTGCACCAACACCATGCACAAGCTTGCGGCGCCGCTCGCATCCTCGACCGCCCTGCCCTTCGTGGACATCCGCGACGTGACCGGGCAGGCCCTGCAAAGCCAGGAGCTACGACGGCCGCTGTTGCTCGCCACTCGCACCACGATGGAACAGAACTTCTACCGCGATCACCTCAAGGATCGCTTTGCCCAGCAGGTGGTGGTCCCCGATGAGGCGGCGCGCGACCGGCTGCACGCCATCATCTTCGACGAGCTATGCCTGGGGGTGTGCAAACCCGGCTCCAAGGCGGCCGTGCTGGCCATGGTGGCGGATGCCCAGGCCCGGCACGGCTGTGACAGCCTCGTCTTCGGCTGCACCGAGATCGGCCTGCTGTTCAGCCAGGACGACACGACCCTGCCGGTTCTCGACACCACGGCGCTGCATTGTGCGGCACTGCTCGATTTCGCCCTTTCCCCCTCGAACGCCACGAGCCAAGCCGCATGAACGCCCCGACCCCCGCCCCGCAGCAGCCGCCGTCGCCTTATTCGTCGGCGCTCGTCACCTCCAACACCGAAACCCACACCCTGTCGGTGCTGGTCGACAACGAGCCCGGCGTCCTGGCCCGGGTGGTGGGGATGTTTTCCGGCCGCGGCTACAACATCGAGAGCCTGACGGTCGCCGAGGTGGCGCATGCCGAGCACCTCAGCCGCATCACCATCGTGACCTCCGGCACGCCCGAGGCCATCACCCAGATCCGCCACCAGCTCGAGCGGCTGGTGCCGGTCCACAAGGTCAACGACCTGACGATCGAGAAGCCTTTCATCCAACGCGAATTGGCCATGATCAAGGTGCGCGGCACGGGCGAACACCGGGCCGAGGCCTTGCGCCTGGGCGACGCCTTCCGGGCCCGGGTGATCGACGCCACCACGGAAAGCTTCGTCTTCGAGCTGACCGGCGCCCCTTCGAAGATCGATCAATATGTCGAGCTGATGCGGCCGCTCGGCCTCGTCGAGGTGTCGCGCACCGGCGTGGCCGCCATTTCGCGCGGGCCGGACACCATCTAGCCCCGCCCGTCACCGTGGCCGTCCCCGAACCATGTCCGGGGATGGCCGGCACCTGACCGGGTATCCCGATGCCCTCGCGGTCGCGCCCTCCGTCCCGAAGCCCACCATGCTGTCCCTCCTTCCAGCGCTCCTGCTCTTCGCCCTCGTCAGCTCCGGCACGCCGGGCCCCAACAACATCATGCTGATGACGTCGGGCCTGAATTTCGGGGTGCGGCGCACGCTGCCGCACTTCCTCGGCGTCGACCTCGGCTTCGCCGTGATGACGTTGCTGGTAGGGCTCGGACTCGCCGAGGTGTTCGTGCGGGCGCCGGCGCTGCTGGTGGCGCTGAAATGGCTCGGGGCCGCCTATCTGATCTGGCTCGCCTGGAAGATCGCGCGGTCGGGCCCGATCAAAGGCGCGGCCGCCCAAGCGCGCCCCCTCACCTTCTTGCAGGCAGCCGCCTTTCAATGGGTGAACCCGAAAGCTTGGATCATGGCCGTCACGGCCTGCACGACCTACACGGACCCCGACCGCTACGCGCTCAGCGTGTGCCTCATCGCCGCCGTCTTCGCGGCCGTGACGGCGCCCTGCAGCGGCGCCTGGGTGGGGTTCGGGGCGGCGCTGCAACGCTGGCTCGGCCGCCCGCGCAACCTTGCGATCTTCAACACCACCATGGCGGTGCTGCTGATCGCCTCGCTGTATCCGGTGTTCAGGGACTGACGACGTCCTCGCATGCCAATCGGGTTGCCGGGACAACCTGTGACCACTAGAAGCAGCCCATTCCCGCTCCGGGCTGTTGTTCAAAAGGACTGAAGGATCATGCGCGTCTACTACGATCGGGATGCCGATCTGAACCTCATCAAGGGCAAGAAGGTCGTGGTGGTCGGCTACGGCAGCCAGGGCCACGCCCATGTGCTCAACATGCGCGATTCAGGCGTCAAGGATATGGTCGTGGCGCTGCGCGAGGGTTCGCCCTCGGCCAAGAAGGCCGAAGGCGAAGGCTTGAAAGTGATGAATGTCGCCGATGCGGCCAAGTGGGCCGATGTCGTGATGATGCTCACGCCCGACGAACTGCAGGGCGACATCTACCGCACCGACCTCGCGCCCAACATGAAGGCCGGCGCGGCACTGTTGTTCGCCCACGGCCTCAACGTTCACTTCAACCTGATCGAGCCGCGCGCCGACATCGACGTGCTGATGGTGGCCCCCAAGGGCCCCGGCCACACGGTGCGGTCCGAATACCAGAAGGGCGGCGGCGTGCCGTGCCTGATCGCCATCGCGCAGGACGCGTCCGGCAACGCGCATGACCTCGGCCTCAGCTACGCGTCCGCCATCGGCGGTGGTCGCGCCGGCATCATCGAGACGACCTTCAAGGAAGAATGCGAGACCGACCTGTTCGGCGAACAGGCCGTGCTGTGCGGCGGCCTCGTGGAACTGATCCGCGCCGGCTTCGAGACGCTGGTGGAAGCCGGCTACGCGCCCGAGATGGCCTATTTCGAGTGCCTGCACGAAGTGAAGCTGATCGTCGACCTCATCTATGAGGGCGGCATCGCCAACATGAACTATTCGATCTCGAACACCGCCGAATACGGCGAATATGTCACCGGCCCGCGCATCGTGACGCCCGAAACCAAGGCCGAGATGAAGCGTGTGCTGACCGACATCCAGTCGGGCAAGTTCACCCGTGACTGGATGCTCGAGAACAAGGTCAACCAGACCTCCTTCAAGGCAACCCGCGCCAAGGCGGCCAGCCACCAGATCGAGGAAGTCGGCGAGAAGCTGCGCGCCATGATGCCCTGGATCTCCAAGAACAAGATGGTCGACAAGGCCCGCAACTAAATCCCTGCGCTCGGGGCCGCCAGCTTGGTGGCCCCGTTCCTCCGCTGTTCTGCATCAACCATTTACTAACAATACGTTAAAACCGGCCGCCGATGTTTTCCGCGGCGACATCGCGCTCCGGTCCATGCTATTTCGACGATGTTGCAGTCGTGACGATGTTGCGTGAGATGGTTTTGAGCCCCGCCCCGGAGACGCCTTTTGGCGTCAGCTTCCGGCCGACGGGGCCGGTGAGCGTCATCGCCGCTCCGCCCCACGCGCAACGTCACATGCCATTCAACGTGGCGGAGCGTCCGGTGGTCAGTGTGAGTGTGGAACGAAAGCTTGTGACCTTGCGCAAGCGCCTGGTGGAGGCGCAACGCGGCCTGTTGTTGGTGGCCGCCGAGGCGGAAGCCATGCCGACCTATAGCGCGCTACGGCAGATCGCCGATCTCGAAAGCGCCATCGTGGCCACCGAAACCATGATCGAGGAACAGCGCGACCCCGCGTCGTGATCGCCCTTCGCGGGGTCGATCAGCGGCCAAACGCCGGGCCATCCGTGTGGCCCGGACGCGATGGCGGTTTTTCAGGCCACGAAGTCGATCCTGTTGCGTCGCGCCGCCATGACGGTTTCGACAAGGCGGATATAGCTGTCCGCCCAGGCCTGGCGCGTCGCATCGTCGAAGGCCGCACCCAGCACCGCCTCGAGAGCCTTGATCAGCGCGTGGCCCAGCACGGCATCATGGCGCGGGCCGCCGCCGCTGCGGCGCAGCAGGTCGTATCGCGCCACGGCGTCGCCGCTCCGGCGATCCGCCACCTCGAGAATGCCCTCGATCACGACATCGGCCGCATGCGGGGCGCCGCCGCTCGGCCGCAACGCGGCCGCCAGGGCCGGCGACAGCCCGCCGACGTAAAGATCGAACACCTGCGCCAGATGAACCGCGCTGGCGGCGCGGCTGGCATCTGAGGCATGCAGGCGCTGGGCTTCGGACGACAACACCGTCTGGTTCTCCGTATCGAGGGGCCGACTCAACCCGAGGCGCCGGCGTTCCTGGCTTCGACCGATCTAGCCACAAGGATGTTGAGCAAAGCTTTCGGGGCGCCCGGCGCGTTGCTCGTGCAGCCGTCCCGAGGCTGGCGTCATCGCTTCAGAACAGGTCAAGCTCGGCGGGCGCGGCCGGGTCCGCCTGCGGGGCGCTGCCGCCCGAGGACAGTCGCTCCGCCAATCCCGACAGCCGGATCATCTTGACCCCGCTCGACAAGGCACCGACATCGGTCAGCGTCGTCGAGGCATCGAGGCAGGACATCAGGTCCGACAAGCCGTGCAGCGATTGTTCCAGCAGGTCGAGATCCTGCAGCCGGGTGATGGCGGAGGGGTCGCGGGACACCACCTCCTCCACCAGCGGCGTCAGAAACTGCTGCAGATTGTTGACGGCGCCGGCCAGCGTCCGCAGTTCGGAGCCGACGCGTTCGAACAAGCCGTTCCATTCGGCCGAATTGGCCGTCAAATCCGGTGCGGGTTCCTGCGCCATGGTCCTGGTTTCCAAAGCCGTCAGAACAATTCCAGCGCGCCGCTGGTCGGCAGGCTGGGTGGGGGCGCCATGGGCCGCATCGGCACGGGCTCCGAAATAAAGATCCGACGTGCCCGACCGGAAACCGGCCAGAAGTTGATGCGACGTCCCCGCGTGCCGCCCAGGCACTCGCCCACCAGCTTGATGCCCTCGCGCTCCACGAAGGCGCGGGCGAAACGGGCGTTCGAGGCCCCGACATCCGCGAGGCCGTCCATGGTCTTGGCACCACCGAACAGCTTCGCCTCGAGCCGGTTGCGTTGTGCGCCGCGCTTGAGCAGCCCGTTCAACAGCAACTCCATGGCATGCACGCCGTAACGCTCGGCGTGGTGCTGCTTGTCGGAGGCGGAGCCCTCGGCAAGCAGGAAGTGATTCATGCCGCCCACGCCGGCCATCGGATCACGGATACAGGCCGCCACGCAGGAGCCGAGCAGCGTGTTTAGAACGACGCCGGCATCCTGCGAGATCTTGTACTCGCCCTGGATCACAAGCGTCGGCTTGTCGACCGGGCCCTCGTCGGCGCTCCGGCCGGCATAGGTCATTGCAGCACCCCGAACACGGCTTCGATCTTGGCCTTCAGTTCGGGCACGGAGACGGGCTTTTTCAGGTAGTTGTTGATCTTCAGGTTGATCGCCTCCTGCAGGAACTCCTTGCCCTCGACGCCCGTCAACAGGAAGAAGGCCGCCCCCTTGGTGGCCGGATTGGCCCGAACGGCGCGCAGCAGCTCGACGCCGTTCACCTTCGGCATGTGGTAGTCGGAAATCACCAGATGAACCGGCGACTGCTTCATCATCACCAGGGCTTCTTCGCCGTCCTTCGCCATGGCGATGTGCTGGACGCCGAGTTCGGCCAGGCCGGCGCGGATCAGCAGGCGGCTCGTCTGCTGATCGTCGGCGATGATCACCTTGAGACTTGCGGCGAGTGGCATGGCGGCTGGTCCGTGTTGAGAGTGGTCAGGGTGAGAATGTCGTGGCCGATGCGGCGCAACGGCGCCTGGCGTTCGACGGCGCCGATTTCGAAGGCGACCTTCGGCATGCCGTAAACGAGCGCGCTTGCCGCATCCTGGCCGAGCGTGCGGGCGCCGGCCTGGCGCATGGCCATCAGGCCCGTGGCGCCGTCCCGTCCCATGCCGGTCAGGATCACGCCGAGGGCCTGGGCCCCGGCGGTTTTCGCGACCGATTGGAACAGCACGTCGACCGACGGGCAATGCCCGTTGACCGGCGCGGCGGCCCGGAGCCGGCAGCGGAGCCGGCCGGGAGACCCCACCACCTCGAGGTGATGGGTGGGGCTGCCGGGGGCGATGTAGACATGGCCTTCGAGCAGCGGCGCGCCGTCGCTCGCTTCCGCGACATGCGGGGCGCACAGGCGATCCAGGCGGTCCGCGAAGCTCTTGGTGAACAACGGCGGCATATGCTGGGTGATGACGGTCGGCGGGCAATTGGCCGGAAAACACGACAGCACCGCCGTCAAGGCTTCGACCCCGCCGGTCGAGGATCCGATCGCCACGATGCTACCATCGGGCCGGTAGGCCTTGCCGGAAACGGGGGCGCGCGGCTCGTGCCGGCTCTGCAGCCGGTCGGCCAGGGAGCCGACGCGGGATTTCGCGGCGATGCGAATCTTGTCCGGCAGCGCCGCGAACAGCTCGCGCTCGCCCGGTTCCGGCTTGGCGATGCAATCGACGGCGCCGATCTCGAGCGCCCGGATGGTGGCGTCGGTTCCGGCCCCCGTCAGGCTCGACACCATGATGACCGGGGTCGGCCTCAGCCGCATGATCTTCTCGAGGAATTCGAGCCCGTTCATGCGCGGCATCTCGATGTCGAGCGTCACCACATCCGGGTTGAGCACCTTGATGGCGTCGCGCGCCTCGATCGGGTCCTGCGCTTCGCCCACCACGACGATGTCGGAGGTGCGCTCCAGCACGGCGCGGATGAGGCGTCGCATGCTGGCCGAATCGTCGACGATGATGACCTTGATGCTGCTCACGGCTTGCCTCCGCGGAACCGGTAGGCCGTCGTGCCAGCGGTGGTGAACAGATTGGAGGCTGGCCCCTGCACGCGCTCGGAATGGCCGATGAACAGCGTGCCGCCCGGAACCATCATGGTGGCGAAGCGGCTCCACACCTTGGCCTGGGTGTCGTCGTCGAAGTAGATCACGACGTTGCGGCAGAAAATAACGTCGAACTTGCCCTTCATGGGCCACTGGCCGATGAGGTTGAGTTCGCGAAACGATACGAGCCGGCGCATATCGGGCGTCACGGTCAGGATGCGGCCATCGCTCGACATCGGCAGAAAGCCCTTGCGTCGCTCGGCGGGCGGAACCGACTGCACCAGACTTTCGTCGTAGCGACCCGCCTGCCCCTCGGCCAGCACCTCGGTGTCGATGTCGGTCGCCAGGATGCGGATGTCGTGATCGGCCGCATCCGGCATCAGGGCCAGAATGGTCATCGCCATCGAATAAGGCTCATGGCCTTTCGAGCAGGCCGCCGACCAAAGGCGAACCCGCTTGCCGGCCTTGGCGGCGGCAAGCAACGGCGGCAGCACGCTTGTGCGCAGCATGTCGAAGTGATGCGGCTCGCGGAAGAAGCTCGTCACATTGGTGGTGAGCGACACCAACATCTTCTGCCGCTCTTCGAGGCCGTCCTGGCCGGCCACGAGTTCGCAATAATCGCGGAACGACTGCAGCCCCAGCGACCGCAGGCGCTTGGCCAGGCGGGAATATACCAGCGTGGCCTTGGTTTCGGGCAGGAAGATGCCCGCATCGGCGTGCAGCATCGCCGCGATGCGGTTGAAGTCTTCCGTCCGGAAGATGAAATCGCCTTCCACGAGAGGGCGTTCCGCCTGGGAGGGGGGCCGCTTCTCGGTGGTGATCACGCGGCCAGCCTGTCGGGCGCCGGCAGCACGTGGTCGAGCGAGATCAGGCTGATCATGCGGTTGTCGATGGCCAGCACGCCCTGCACGAAGGAACGCGCCAGTTCCGAGGCGACATCCGGGGTCGGCTGGATCGAGTCGGTCGAGACCGTCAGGATGTCCGACACGGCGTCCACCAGAAGGCCCACCACCTGCGGCCCGACCTGGGCCACGATGATGACGTGGCGGGCGGAAGGCTCGGCCAGCGGCAGGCCGAAGCGCGCCCCGAGGTCGACGATCGACAACACGGCGCCGCGCAGGTTGATGACACCGCGCACAAAGGCCGGCGAGTGCGGCAGCACGGTTGCGGGCGTCCAGCCGCGGATTTCGCGGACCGACATGATGTCGACGCAGAATTCCTGGTCGCCGATGCGGAAGGACACGAGTTCCAGCATCTTGCCTGCTTCCTTGATGCGGTCAGTCATGGTGTTCACCCTGCGAGTGCGAAGGATTGGGCCGCGGCGTCGTCGCGCGAAGCCGATACGACGGCATCGACATCCAGGATCAGCGCCACGCGCCCGTCGCCCAGGATGGTGGCGGCCGCGATTCCAGGAACGTGGCCGTAATTGGTTTCCAGAGACTTGATCACCACCTGGCGCTGCCCCTGGATGGCATCCACCAGGAGCGCGTTGCGAGCGCCGCCCTCGGTCTCGACCAGCAGCGCGATGCCGGTTTTCGGATCGTCGACCCCGGGCCGGAACTGCAGCATCTCACCCACATCGATCAGCGGGATGAAGCCGTTGCGCACGCCGATCAACCGGGTGCCCTCGCCGTAATTGTGCACCGTGGTGGAGCGCGGCAGCAGCGTTTCGACGATGGCGGTCAGCGGGATCACCAGGGTCTGGTCGGCCACCGTCACCACCATGCCGTCGAGCACCGCCAAGGTCAGCGGCAGGCTCATGGTGAAGGTGGAGCCCTCGCCGGGACGCGACGAGATGGCGATGCGGCCGCCAAGCGCCTGGATCGAGCGCTTCACCACATCCATGCCGACACCGCGACCCGAGATGTCGGACACGACCGCGGCGGTCGAGAAGCCCGGCAGGAAGATCAGGTTGTCGATTTCGTCGTCGGTCAGCTTGGCGTCGGGCGAGATCAGGCCCTTGTCGACCGCGATCTGGCGCACCCGCTCGCGGTTGATGCCGCCGCCGTCGTCCGACACCTCGATGACGATGCGGCCCGACCGGTGCAGCGCCACCAGCTTGACGAGACCCTCTTCGGGCTTGCCGGCGGCAAGCCGCTTCTCCGGCTTCTCGAGCCCATGATCGATCGCGTTGCGGATCATATGGGTGAGCGGGTCGCTCAAGCGTTCGATGACGGTCTTGTCGACTTCCGTGCCCTCGCCCTCGGTGACGAGCCGGACCGTCTTGCCGGTCTGGGCCGCCACTTCGCGCACGAGGCGTGGCATGCGCTGGAACACCGAGCGGACCGGCTGCGCCCGGATCGCCATGACGCTGTCCTGGATCTCGCGGGTCAGTTGCTCGAGCTCGTCGAGACCGACCGCCACGGCGGACACGCGGGCCAGGCCGGCCTCCGTGACCCGCACGGCCAGCATGGCCTGGTTGATGACCAACTCGCCCACAAGATTGATCAGGCGGTCGACACGCTCGAGGTCGACCCGGATGGTGGGCGCGGCAGCGGCCGCCACCTCGCGCTTGGCTCCGGCCGCGGCGGCTTCTGCATGGGGCGGTTCGACCGCGGCCCGGGGCGCGGCGGGGCTCGGGGCGAGAGGAGCCTCGATCGCCGGAGGCGCGACCGCCACCGGCTCGTCCGGCAACGCCACGAACTCGACCGGGATGGCGTGGAACTCGAGTTCGGTTTCTACGACCGGCAGGTCCGGCAGCGCCGCGGGTGCCGCCAGGGGCTCGAAGCTCAACACGCAATCATATTCGGCGAAATCGAAGATGCTGCGGACGTCGGCTTCGCTTTTGTCGGTTTCGAGCTCGAGCGTCCAGAACAGGTAGGCGCCTTCGGGATCGAGGCCGTCGAGCCCGGGCGCCTCGTCGGTGTCGCAGGTCACCCGCAACGTGCCGAGGCGGCCGACTTCGCGGATCAGGATCACGGCCTCATTGCCGTTGGCGTAAAGCGCCGGGTGGGGCTTGAAGCCGATGCGGAAGCCGGCTGGGCCCGATGGCGGGGCCAGGAGGTCGTCAAAGGACGACAGGTCGATGGCGATCGGAATGAATTCGAGTTCCGCTTCGGCCTCCGCGACCGGCGCGGGCGCCGGGGCGGCCCCGGCGGGCGCCACGCCCTGACCTTCGGCCAGCGCCTTCAGCTCCAGCACGATGCCGGCGCTGCGCTCGGCCGGCACGACATCGTCCTCGCGGGCAGCCCGCACGAAGTCGGCCAGCACGTCGGCGGCGCGCAGCATCACCCGCAAAACGTCGGGCGAAGGATGCAGCTTGCCCACCCGGACGCGGTCCATGGCGCTTTCGAACACATGGGCGAACTGCACCAGGGCCGTCAGGTTGAAAGCGCCGGCTCCGCCCTTGATCGAGTGGACGGCCCGGAACACGGCATTGACGACCTCGGAATCATGGTTGCCGTCGTCGAGCTGCAGGAGGCCCGCCTCGAGTTCTGTGAGCTGTTCCTCGCATTCCTGGAAAAAGGTCTGCTTGATGGCGGCCATCGTATCCAAGAGAGAAGCTCCTCGGCAGGCGGGCTGGGCTGCGGTGTCAGGGGATCAGGCGGAAACGCGACGAACGGCGTCCACCAGCTTGACCGGATCGAAGGGCTTGACGATCCAACCTGTGGCTCCGGCCGAGCGGGCGCGCTGCTTCTTCTCGATGTCGCTCTCGGTCGACAGGACCAGGATCGGCACGGCGCGATGGCGACCGCCCTGGCGCACGCCCGAGATGAAGCCGAAGCCGTCCATCCGGGGCATGTTGATGTCCGTGATGATGACATCCGGATCGGAATCGGCCAGGACCTCGAGCCCGTGCACACCATCTTCGGCCTGGATCACCGAATAACCGGCGGCCGAAAGAGCCAGGCGCAGCATGTCGCGCATGGTCCGGGAATCATCCACCGTGAGGATGGTCTTGCTCATTATCAGGCTCTCTCGTTGGAGAAGAAGGAGGTCAGCCCAAGCAGGTCCAACCCCTCGTTGAACGGCTCCGATCCAGGCGTCACCGTGAAATAGGTCCCGTCGGCCATCCAGGTCTTGCGGGCCGCGATCAGCACCTGGACGCATTGGGCGCCCACCCGGCCCACATGGGACGGGTCGATCGTCACCGGCGCGCCACGCAGGCCCGCGAAGGTGCGGGCCAGCTCCGAGGCGGCGTTGAGGTCGAGGGTTTCGTCCAGCACCACGACATTGGGTGCCGACAAGGTTTCTGCGGAAAGGCCGGTCATGCGATCTGTCCTTTGGGGCGACGGGTCATGGGGCTCCATGGGGTCGCACTGCCGGCGACCTGTTCCTTCAGGCTCGAGCCAACATGTGGCGAAGCGATTGCCATTCGATTAAATCGCGAGGCGCCCGGGACTTAGGGATGGCCGGAAAAGGCCGAATGGGCCGGCTCAGGGCCAAAACGAGCAAACAAAGAGAACGAAACGTAACACGCAGGTATCGTTGCCAAGGTTTGCCGGACCGATGCTGTTTCCTCTACGACACGCCGCCTTCTAGGATGCGAAGAACACCCCCTCACCGGAGCCCGACGCTTGGTCCGATCCGTGTCCTGGCCCATGTATGCGGTCGATCCCGATGCGATGGCGCGCTTCTGGCCGCATCTCCGGCAATGCCTCGCCGACCAGAACATCGCCGCGCTGCCGGTCGCTCTGGCCCACCCGGCGGAGCTCGTTCCGCATTGGCGCGACCCGGCCCTGCTGCTCAGCCAGACCTGCGGTTATCCGTTCGTCACGAGCTTGCGACATGGGGTGCGCTATGTGGCGACGCCGCGCTTTCGGGCGCCGGGCTGCGAGGGCGCTTTCTACCGGAGCGCCGTCATGGTCCGCGCCGACGAAACAGCCCAAAACATCGCCGCCATGGCGGGCCGCCGCGCGGCCTATAACAGCCGCGACTCGCAATCCGGCTACAATGCCCTGCGGGCCCTTGTGGCGCCGTGGGCCACGAAGGGCCGTTTCCTTGCCTCCACCTCAGAGACGGGAAGCCATCGCGCCTCGTTGCGGGCCGTTCGTGTCGGCGAAGCCGACCTTGCGGCCATCGACGTCGTCACCCTGGCGCTCGTGCAGGCGCATGCGCCCGAGGAAACGGCAGGGCTCCGGGTGCTGTGCCTGACGGACCAAGCCCCCGGGCTTCCGTTCGTCACCGCGCCATCGACGTCGGACCTGGACCTGACGCGTTTGCGGACGGCCTTGGCCGCGGCCTGCGACGGGCACACCCCCGCGGCGCAAGCCTTGCTGCTGGAGGGCGTCGAGGTTCTGCCGGTCGAGGCCTATGCGGTCATCACGGCCATGCAAGACGCGGCCGAGCGGCAGGGCTACCCCGTCCTGCAATAAGCCGATGTCGTTTTCTGGATGGTGGTTCGACGCGGTTTCGTTGACCGAAATCTGTTGAGCCGGCCAGAATGTCGCCGATGCGACACCAACGGGTCTGTTCGGGGATGGACGCGGCGCATGAACGCCAGCACAAGGCACCATCACCTGACGGCCCGGCGGAGTACGACATGGCATGAAGAAGCTCCGCGCGCCCGGGCAGGTCGAGCAGGTCCGGCAGCAATATGCGGCGTTGCCGTTCCGCCGCGGCGACGGCCTGGAGATCATGCTGATCACCTCGCGCGAAACCCGCCGCTGGGTGGTTCCGAAAGGCTGGCCCATGAAGGGCCGCCGGCCACGCGGCACCGCGGCCCGCGAAGCCATGGAGGAGGCCGGCATCAGCGGCGCCGTGGCCAAGGCCGCGATCGGCAGCTACGTTTATATCAAGCGCGGCATCGGCGGCAAAAGCTGGCCCTGCCGGGTGGACGTGTTCCCGCTCGAGGTCCGCGTCGAACGGGCGACATGGCGCGAACGCAAGCAGCGCACGCGCCAATGGTTCAACTATATCGAAGCCGCCGACGCCGTGGCCGAGCCCGATCTGAAAGGGCTGATCCTGGCCTTCGGGGTGGCGTTCGACCGCATGGACGGGTGACGGGCGGGCCGCACCCCTCGATGGGCGCTCAGGGTCGGATCGTGCCCTGCGGAGCGGCTGCGAGGGGCAGATGCCGGCCCGACGGCGCCGGGAACTCCGTGTCGGGCTGGCCCGCGATGGCGCGGATGCGCGCTTCCGCGGCCGCGATGGCCTCCGCCCCGGGCAGCACGTGCAGGGTCAGGTCGTAGCGCCGCTCCTCGCCATGGTCGAGCATCGCCAGTTCGCCCTGCTGCCGCGCATAAGCGTGGCCGAGGATGTGGTTGGTGGCGGGCTCGATCCCGAGCGCATAGGCGCCGGCCTGAAAATTCTGCCATTGGTAGAAGCACGGAAGCTGATCCTTGCGGCTGTCGACCATCAGGCCAAGGCCGAGCGCATCGTTGACCAGCGCCACCGGCACGACCCCGTCGGGGGCGGCCGCCATCTCGTGCTGCCAGACCTGCTCATGGAAGCGGGGTTGCGGCTCCGGCATCGTGCGATAGCCGACACCCGAGCGTCGGTAGCCATCGCCGGCATGCGACGCCCAGACCACGTCGGCGATCGGCGCCAGGTAGCGCGACCCTTGGCTCAGCACCGGATAGCCGATGTTGAAATGGTAGCAGACCATGTGCGGCGTCGGGTAAAAGCCCTCGTTCACCACCCGGTCAGACAGGCGGATCGCGTCGCCGCCGAGGTCGGCCTCGATGCGACGCACCAGCACGAGGTTTTCACCGAAAAGAGCCGCCTGCCGCACGACGCCTTCGGCCCACAGGATGCAGCGGTCGCCTTCCCACCGCTCGCCATAGCCGGTCAGGCGAGCCGGAACCATGCTGACACGGCCATGGATGGCATGCCGGACGGTGTGGCGAGGCCCGTAATTGTAGTGGTCGGCCGGCTCCTCGGCCATGAAGCCGACGTGGTCGAGCCCGCAGGTGGCCAGCAGGCCCGAGAACGACCTGAGGAACCCGAGGCCGCCTTCCCCTTCGGGCTCGTGCAGGGCGGGGTTGCGAAAGCCTGCCGGCGAATGCCAGCCGATCGCCCGGCCGTTATGCTCGCATTCGGCGAGGTCCATGCCGCGATCGAGCAGCACCGTGAAGCGCAACCCCGAGCCGGTGCGGAACTCCAGCATCCGGTTGCCGCGCTCGACCCCGTCGCAAAGCTCGAGGAGACGAACGCCCCCGAAGGCCGCGAGCGCGCCCGACCGGGCCGCGAGATCCCGCCGCACAATCGGTCGGCCATACAGCGTCGTCATCAGGATTCGCTTCTCGTAGTCACGACACGGACCATAGCAAGCGGCGCGACCGATCGAACACCGGCGTTGCAACTTTTGACAGAGATTTTTCGAGGGGAATTTTCCCACGCATTTCAAGCATTTCCGCCGCAATTCCGCCGCGTCACAAAATGGTTAGTTGTGTCTTTAATGTTGTCTTAACGCAGACCTACGACGCTCCCGGTGCAAATAGATCTGGGGGTTAGATGAAGCTTACTTACATTCTGGCTGCCCTGCTGCCAGTCATACCGCCCATGCCGGCCTTTGCGGCAAGCGTGTATTCAGGCTGCTCGGTGCCTGCATTGAAAACCGGACACAGCACCTTTTATGTCGATCCTGTGAATGGCAGCACTTCGGGTGATGGGTCTTCGGCAAAGCCCTGGCGAACACTGGCCGATGTGGTCACGGTCGGCAATCAGATCATCTCGACACAAGGCCATGCGGGCCTGGCCTACGAGAACGGCACCGATACGACCCTGCACGCCATCAATGCCACCGCCCCCGTCAAGGCGGGCGACCTGATCCTGCTGAGATCCGGCGATCATGGCTCGGTGGCGATCAGCAACATGTTCAACAGCGACTTCATCACCGTGGCGGCGGCGCCCGGCGCCACGCCGGTGATCGACAAGCTGACGGTCGTCAGCTCGGCCAAGTGGATGTTCCAGGGCCTCACCTTCCGGGGCGCGGCCTCGACCGTGACGGGCGCCACCACGGTGGCGATGCCGAGCGGCTACCTGACGATCACCGGGTACGGGGATTGGGAAGGCCAGACCACCGACATCGTGTTCGACACCAACACCTTCGAGGCCGCCGCCTCGACCAGCGGCTGGACGGCCGCCGACTGGCTCAACGACCCTTATTCCTATGCGCTGCGGGCGAGTTCGCCCTGCACAAGCGTCACGGGCAACCATTTCATCAACAACTCGAATGCCCTGGTGATGACGACCGAGAAGGGGCTCGTGCAGGGCAACCTGTTCGAAAGCTTCAGCAACGACGCCATCGACATCACAGCCAGCAACCTGCTGATCAAGAACAACACCATCAAGAACGGGCTCAACACCACCCTCGATCCGTTGCATGCGGACGGCATCCAGGGCTGGTCGACGGTGACGAGCGGCGTCACGGCCACCAACACCAACGTGGTGGTGGACGGCAACATCGTCACGAAGACGGGGGATGCCAGCACGACCTACATGCAGGGCATCTCGTTCTTCGACGGCAAGTGGAGCGGCCTGATCGTGCAGAACAACGTGGTGGCGGTGAACAGCTGGAACGGCATCACGCTCTACGGCGCCCAAAGCTCGAAGGTGTTGAACAACACCGTCGTGTCTTCGGACCCGACCG
This sequence comes from Lichenihabitans sp. Uapishka_5, assembly GCF_033947565.1. Lineage (NCBI taxonomy): Bacteria > Pseudomonadati > Pseudomonadota > Alphaproteobacteria > Hyphomicrobiales > Lichenihabitantaceae > Lichenihabitans > Lichenihabitans sp. Uapishka_5. Next base: position 36,743 of record NZ_JARPVX010000013.1, on the reverse strand, counting down.
GCCACCCGAGCTGGATCCAGATCCACGACGCCAAGGACGGCACGGTCTCGAGCGGCGTCACGGTGCGCAACAACATCGCCACCCAGCTCGACATCGCGTCGGGCAACACGGCCTTCGACCACAACATCGCCGCCGCCTCGATCACCACCTACCCGAGCGGCACCAAGACGGTGATCAGCTCAGGCTCGACCGGCACGGCGAATTCGGTGCTGCCGGCCGTGCTCAGCGGCTTCGTGACACTGAACACCGCGACCGGCAGCTTCGACCTGCGTCTGCGCTCGACCAGCGTGGCCATCGGGTTCGGCACCGCCACAAGCGCCCCGGCGCTCGACATCCTGGCAAAAGCACGCACCGCGCCGGTCGATGTCGGGGCCTACGTGCACTGACCGGGAGCGCGGCTCAGCCGCGGCCCACGAAGGGCATCTTGGTGGCCATGACGGTCATGTTCAGCACGTTGGCGTCGAGCGGCAGGCCCGCCATATAGACCACCGCATCCGCCACATGGGCCACATCGAAGGTGGGCTCGACACGTGTCGAGAGGTCGGCCTGCAGCACGCCGTCCTTCATCTTCAGCGCCATGGTGGTTTCAGTGTTGCCGATGTCGATCTGGCCGCAGGCGATGTCGTAGCGACGCCCGTCGAGGGCCGTCGACTTGGTGAGCCCCAGCACGGCATGTTTGGACGCCGTGTAGGGGGCGGAATGCGGTCGCGGCGCGGTGGCCGAGATCGAGCCGTTGTTGATGATGCGGCCGCCACGCGGGTCCTGCGCCTTCATGATCCGGAACGCTTCCTGGGTGCACAAGAAGACGCCCGTCACGTTGGTGTCGATGACGGCCTTCCATTGGGCGACGCTGAGATCCTCGAGCGGGATCGCCGGGGCGCCCGTGCCGGCGTTGTTGAACAGGAGATCGAGCCGCCCGAAGCGGTCGCGGATCGCGGCGAAAAGCTGCGCCACGGAGGCCGGCTCCGTCAGATCGGCCGCGATCGCCACCGCATCGGCACCGATCTCGACCGCCACGGCGTCGAGCACGGCCTGGCGGCGGCCGCTCAACACCACCCGATAACCGGCCCGGCCGAGCGCCAGCGCCACGGCCTTGCCGATCCCGGTGCCGGCCCCCGTCACCAGGGCGATCTTCTTGCCTTCGGACATGCGTTTGCCTCCCTTGCGACCTTACAGGCCGATGCGCCCGCCGAGTTCGTCCTCGATATGGGCCTGGATGATCTCGTCCATCGAGGTTTCGGCCGTGAAGCCGAGGGTTTGCGCCCGCTCCGCGTCGAAGTCGCGGGCCCATCCGGCCACGATCCGGGCGATGGTGGGGTCGGGCTCGTGGCGGATCAGCGCCACGGCCCTGTCGCCTGCGGCGCGGCGCAGCGCCTCGATCTGTTCCTCCACGGTGGCGGACAAACCCGGCAGGGTCAGGTTGCGGCGGTCACCGAGGCGCGCCGTGTCGAGCGTCGCGGCGCGCAGCAGGAACCCGACCGCGGCCCGCGGGCTCGCGAACCAGTGCCGCACGTCGGGGGAAACCGGCAGCACGGCCGGCTGGCCGCTCAACGGCTCGCGCAGGATGCCTGAGAAGAACCCCGAGGCCGCCTTGTTGGGCAGGCCGGGCCGGACGCAGATGGTGGGCAGCCGGATGCCGATGCCATCGAAGATGCCGCGGCGGGAATAATCGTTGAGCAACAGCTCGCCGATGGCCTTCTGGGTGCCGTAGCTGGTGAGCGGCGCCGACAAGAACGTATCGCCGATCTTCTCGGCGAACGGCGCCCCGAAAACCGCGATCGATGAGGTGAAGACCACCCGCGGCCGGTAGGGCTGGCGCGCCGCCTCATGCCGGATGGCGTCGAACAGCGACCGGGTGCCGTCGAGATTGATGCGATAGCCCTTGTCGAAATCCGCCTCGGCCTCGCCCGACACGATCGCGGCCAGGTGGAACACCACATCGGGCCGCGGCGCCAGCAAGCGGGCGGCGGCGCCCGGCTCCGACAGGTCGACCGTCACGGTCGTGATGGCAGGCCCATCGGCCTCGCCTCCAGGCGGCACGGGAGCCACCACATCGGCCAGCGTCAGGGCCGTGATGGCTTGCTGGCCCAGGGTCTTGTCGCGCAGCAGCCGATCGGTGAGCTTGCGCCCCACCATGCCGGCCGCGCCGACGATCAGAATATGCATGGCTTCGTTCCTCCGCGCACGCGCGCCCTCCGAGTCCCGTGGTGCCGGCGATACGTCACCGCCGCAGCCGCCGCGCCGTCGCCCGCTCGATCAACAGCGACCCGATGATGAGTGTGCCGATGGCGAGCCCCTGCCAGGCGGGCGACACGCCCAGCAGGTTCAGCCCGTTGCGGATCATCACCATGATGAAGACGCCGATCAACGTGCCCACCACCGAGCCGCGTCCGCCGGACAGGCTGGCGCCACCGATCACCACGGCCGCGATGGCGTCGAGCTCCAGCGTGCTGCCCATCTGGGGGTCGGCCGTCTGCAGCCGCGCGATCGCCAAGGTGGCGGCCACGGCGGCCAGGACGCCCGACAACACATAAGGCAGCACGGCATAAAGGCCGACGTTGAGGCCGGCCGCGCGGGCCGCCTCGCGATTCGAGCCGACCGCGTAGAGGGTGCGCCCCCCCTTGGCGAAGGCCAGATAGGTCCAGGCCGCGCCACAAAGCACCACCAGCACGATCGCGTGCAGCGGCACGCCGAGCGGCGTCATGCTGAGGATCGCCTGCAGCCGGTCCGGGATGGCGGTGATCGACTGCTGGCCCGACAGGAGGCTGGCAAGGCTGCGGGCAATCGCCATCACGCCGAGCGTCGCCACAAAGGCCGCCAGGCCGAACACGCCGACCAGCACGCCCGACACCAGGCCGAATCCGGCGCCGGTCAGAACGGCGGCCGCGATGGCGAGCGGGATCGACAGATATTGTAGCCCCAGGCCGAGCACGATGCCGGTGAGCCCCACCACGCCGCCGACCGACAAGTCGATGCCGCCGGTCAGCACCACAAAGGTCATGCCGATCGAGACGATGCCCAGCACCACCGACTGGTCCAGCATGGCCAGAACGCTGACACGTGTCAGGAACAAGGGCGACAGAAACGACAACACCGCGGCCAGCGCAAAGGCGAGCAACAGCTTTCGCAAGGCGACCCGACGGGCAAGATCGAGGCCACGGGTGGAGCGGAACAGGCCGCTCAGATCGGTTCGGGCCGACGTGTTCAGGGTGGGATCCTTGGCGCTCATAGGCTGGCGGCCAGCGTATCGATGCGGAATTTGATGGCGGCGGCCGGCGGCACCGCGTGACCGCCCGGCAGGGTCAGGCCGACCCAGCCCATATTCTGCCCGCGCGGGCTGCGGACCGGCACCAGCAGGGTGGTTCGCGTGCCGTCGGCTTCACGAATGAAGCTGGGTTGCCGGGCCCGGAGCGCCTCGGGGATGCGGGTGGCGTCGAACATGCGGGCTTCGCCGGGTGCGAACCCGGGGTCGGCGCTTGCATCGGCCACCACGGCGTTGAGGCCGATGACGTGGTCGCCCTCGATCAGGGCCCAGAAGCCGACGCCGCCGTTCTCGGCCGTGAGGTCTTCGAGCAGCGCGGTGTTGCGGGCGACGGAACTCCGGGGGGCAGCCAGCAAGGTCAGCGCCTCGCGATCGAGCATCGCGGCCGGCAGATCCGCGACGGAGCGGCCATCGCTCAGCACCACGACCCGGTCGGCGAGGGCGAGCAGTTCCTCGAAGTCCGACGACACCACCACCACGGCCGCGCCTTTGGCGGCGGTTTCGCGCAGCAGGGCATGAATGGTGGCGCGGGTCGCAATGGCGACGCCCCGGGTCGGCTCGTCGACTATCAGCACGCCCGGATCGAGAAGCAGCCAGCGCCCGAGAATGGCCCGTTGCTGAACATCGCCCGGAAAGCGCAGCAGACCCGAATCGAGCCTTTGGCTGAGCGGCAGCTGCAGCTTGGGCGCGAGGTCGTCCAGGGCCGCGGCCCGGCGCTGGTAGCCGCGACCGAAGCCGCGCTGGGTGCCGAGATGGGCCAGGAACAGGTTTTCGCGCAGGCTCATGTCCGGCACGAAGCTGCCGTTGGGGCGGTCTTCGGGCACGAAGCCGATGCCGGCCCGGATGGCGGCGCGCGGCGCCTCGGGCCGGAGCGGCTGGCCGTCGATGTGCACGTCGCCGGCCCGCGGCCGCAGCCCGAAGATCGCCTCCGCGACCTCCGAGCGCCCCGCCCCCACGAGGCCCGCAAGGCCGAGAATCTCGCCGCCCGCAACCGCGAAGGACACGTCCTGCACCGCGGGCGCCGACGCCAGATGGTGCACGACGAGCCGGGCCGTGTCGGCGTCCTCGGACGCGGCGCGGCGTCGGCCCGGTCGCGCTTCCAGCCGGGGTGCCGATCCCACCATGGCTTCGGCGAGTTCGTCCGGCGTGATGTCCGCGACCCGGCGGGCATCCAGGGTCGCGCGGCCGTCGCGCAACACCGTGAGCCGGTCGGTCACGTCGACGACATCCTCGGGGCGGTGCGACACCAGCACGAGCCCACGGCCCGACAGCCGCAGCCGCGCCATGATGTCGAACAAACGGTCCACCTCGGTCGAACTCAACGAGGCGGTGGGTTCATCGAAGACGATCAGCTTCGCCCGGATGCCGAGCGCCTTGGCGATCTCGACGATCTGCTTTTGGCCCGACGACAAACGGCCGACCTCGGTATCGAGCGGCACGGCATCGGCCTGGCCGAAGCTCGCGAGAAGCTCCCGGGCCCGCGCCCGCAGCGCCCCGCGGTCGAGCCAGCCCGGTCGGCCAAGCTCGGGCAGAAAGATGTTTTCCAGCACCGTCATGTCGGGCGCCAGGGTGGTTTCCTGGGTCACCATCGCGATGCCGACCCGGATGGCATCGCGGGTCGAGCGGAGGCGGATCGGATAGGTGCGGTAGGTGATCTCGCCCTCGTCGAAGGCGACATGGCCGGCGATGATCTTGCCGAGCGTCGACTTGCCCGACCCGAAGGCGCCGACGAGGCCATGGATTTCGCGCGGCTGCAGCGTGAAATCCGCGCCCACCAGGGCCGGGGTGCGCCCGAACGCCTTGGTGATGCCGCGCGCCACCAGCAGGGGCGCCTTGGGCTCGGAGGTCGGGGCGGCAGACACGGGAACGGCCGGGCTGATCAGGATCGGCCCGACAACGGCACGGCCGAACCAAACCGTTCGGCCGGGGCACGCCACGTCGCGCCTGTCCGGACCCGATGGTCCGTGTCCGTCCTGCGATCCACCCTGGCCTCCCGTTCGCGGCTCCTCGATTGTTCAAGGCCCCGCTTATGTTGCGAAGGTCCACCGGCGCGAGGCCAGCCCGGGTGTTCTAAGCCGGGCCGGCCCCGAGGGCCAGCGCCGATCGCGCGGAAGCCGCCGGGCTGCCGTCCTGTCCCCGGTTATCGATCCTTCGGATAGTCGGTCGCGAGCGCCGTATCGCGCAAGCCGGACACCTCGTCGAGGCGTTCCTTGAGCTTCTTCACCACCGCATCGTGTCCCCACAGGCCGAGCACCAGGTGGCGGGGTGGGTTGGGGTTGTCGACGAGCGCGATCATCGCTTCGCCGGCCCGCACCGGATCACCGGCCTGCTTGCCGCTGATGTCGGCGGTCATCTTCAAGCGGGAGCCCGCGGTTTCGGCGTAGTCGGCGATCCGATTGGGGGTCTGCTTCAGCGAGCGCCCGGCCCAGTCGGTGCGGAACGGGCCCGGCTCGACGCAGGTCACCTTGATGCCGAGCGGTGCGCCTTCGGCCGCCAGCGCGTCCGACCAGCCCTCGACCGCATGCTTGCTGGCCGCGTAATAGCCCGAGCCCGGGAACCCGACGAAGCCCGCCACCGAGGTGATGTTGATGATGTGACCGCGACGCCGGGCCCGCATGCCGGGCAGCACGGCGCGCGTGAGCGCGAACAGGCCGAACACATTGGCCTCGAACTGGGCGCGGATCTCGCTGTCCTCGCCTTCCTCGACGGAGGCCTGATAGCCGTAGCCCGCATTGTTGACCAGGACGTCGATGGCGCCGAAGCGCTCTTCCGCGGCCGCCACGGCCGCCGTGACGGCCTTGGCGTCGGTGACGTCGAGGGCGAGTGGCAGCACCTGGCTGTTGCCTTCGGCGAGGTCGGCCACGCGGCTCTTGTCGCGCGCCGTCACGACGGTCGCCCAGCCGCGTGCCGCGACGAGCTTGGCGAGTTCACGGCCAAACCCGGTCGAACAACCGGAAATGAACCAGACGGGTGTTGCTGAGGATGCCATTGCTCTATCTCGTTGGACGGGCCGGACCGCTGGCCAGTGTTCAAGACCTAGGGTCCGCTCCGTCCGAAGCGAGACCTGGACCCCATCCATGCCCCTCGATGCGCTGCCGCATGCCACCGCCCGCCGCATCCTGCTGATCCTGATGGCGGCGATCTATCTCGTGTTCGGCCTGATCCACGTCGCGACGCCGGACCCGTTCCTGCCCATCATGCCGGCGTGGGTGCCGGCGCCCCGGCTGGTGGTGATCCTGACCGGCGTCTGCGAGATCGCGGGCGCCATCGGCCTCGTGGTGCCGCGCACCCGCTGGCTCGCCGGGGTGATGCTGGCGCTCTACGCGGTCTGCGTCTACCCGGCCAACCTGAAGCACGCCTTCGACCATGTGGCGGTGCCTCAACTGCCGAGCGGCTGGTGGTATCATGGCCCGCGTTTGTTGTTCCAACCCGTCTTCGTGTGGTGGGCCTTATTCTGCGCCGGCGTCATCGACTGGCCGTTCCGCTCCCGCCGGGGTGACAGGCCAGCCACCGGCTGACATCCTTCCCCGCGGCGCATCGGTGTTGGACGCCCGACATCGATGCGGTATAAGTCAGCAACACTGACCTTTTAAACAGACTTCGGCCGCACCGAAGAGGAGGACACCCCCATGGACGGCGACGCCCCCTTCAGCTTCGACACCATTCCGCACCCTGCCCCCGTGGCAGAGTCCGAGCGCGTGGCTTTGCTGGCCAACCCGGATTTCGGCCGGGTCTTCACCGACCACATGGTGACGATCCGCTACACCAAGGGACAGGGCTGGCACGACGCCAGGGTCGAGGCGCGCCAGCCCATCACGTTGGACCCCGCCGCGGCCGTGCTGCATTACGCGCAGGAGATCTTCGAAGGGCTGAAGGCCTATCATGTCGAGGGCGGCGGCGCGCAATTGTTTCGGCCCGACGCCAATGCCCGGCGCTTCGCCGACTCGGCCGACCGGCTTGCCATGCCGGCACTGCCGGAAGCGATGTTCGTCGAATCGGTGCAGCGCCTCGTGGCCGTCGATCGCGCCTGGATCCCGACCGGACCGGGCGGCAGCCTGTATCTGCGGCCATTCATGATCGCCGGCGAGGCATTCCTGGGCGTCAAGCCGGCCAGCCAGTACCTGTACATGGTCATCGCCTCGCCGGTCGGGTCCTATTTCAAGGGGGGTGCCAAGCCGATCTCGGTGTGGGTGTCGCGCCATTACACGCGCGCCGCGCCGGGCGGCACCGGGGCGGCCAAATGCGGCGGCAATTATGCCGCGAGCCTGCCGGCCCAGGCGGAGGCGATGCGCCAGGGCTGCGACCAGGTGGTGTTCCTGGACGCGGCCGAGCGGCGCTGGGTCGAGGAACTCGGCGGCATGAACATGTTTTTCGCCTTCGCCGACGGCTCGTTGCAGACGCCGCCGCTGAACGGCACCATCCTGCCCGGCATCACGCGCGACTCCATCATCACCCTGGCACGGTCCAAGGGCATGACGGTGCGCGAGGAGCCCTACAGCATCGAGCAATGGCGCGCCGATGCGGCGAGCGGCACCCTGCGGGAAGCCTTTGCCTGCGGTACTGCGGCCGTGATCGCCCCCGTGGGACGGGTGGAGGACGGCGCGAACTCCTTCGCGATGCTGGAAGGGCTTGCCAACGACTCCGTCGCGGAAACGCTGCGGCGCGAGCTGACCGACCTGCAGCGCGGCGCCATCGCCGATCCCCACGGCTGGGTTCAGCGGGTGTTCTGATCGTAAGGTGGTGGAAGGGCGTTCCCGCCTCCTTGATGCTGCATTTTTGCCACATCTGCGGCAGGATCACGCAGCGAGCAGGAACAAAGCTCGCTGCCGCGGTTTAGCTTAGGCTTACCACGAAAGGGGCTGCTCCCATGAACGTCATCCTGCTGATCATCCTCATCCTGCTGCTGTTCGGCGGCGGCGGCTATTACGGCTACGGCGCAGGCGGCCCGCTGATGGGCGGCGGCATCGGCGTCATCGGCCTCATCATCATCGTGGTGCTGCTGGTCAGGGGTATCTGACCCGATCCCATTGCGACGCCGCGGCGGGGTCCGTCGCGGCGAACCGGTGGTTCAGATAAGCCACCACAAAGGCCGGCATCGCGGGCGTGATGTCGGCTGGCCCGCGCACCACATGCATGCGGGCCAGTTCGGGCTGCGGGTCGGTGGCCAACCAGCTGTGGATCTGCGCCACCAGAACGTCGGCCGGCAGCCGCGACACCACGCGCTTCATGCAGCACAAGCGGATCGGGCTCGTGACAAGCGTCATGCCGTCGATCCAGGTCAGTTCCGCCGGATCGAGGCCGGTTTCCTCTCCGAGTTCGCGCCGGGCACTCGCCTCGAGGTCGACCCGTCCCTGGCTGACGTCCTTCGGGTCGGGAGTGCCGGACGGGAAGTAGACCTGGCCGGCCGGCGCCGTGTGGGGCGCCATCTCGCCCAGGATGAAGGCGCCGTCCTGGCTCTCGAGCGCCGCCATCGAGAAGACGTTGCGCACGCCTGCAGAAGGAAAGCCCGCGTCACGCCAGCCGAGAAACGTCTTGAAGTCGGTCTCGAAGCAGCGGCCGTGGAACACCGGTCGAGCGCTGCCAGCCTGCAGCGTCCCGTCCCGCATCAGCAGCACGCGGCCGTTCCAGATTTCCGGCGTACGGGCCACGCGGCGCAGCCAGTTCGCCTCGATGGCCTCGGCCTCGTGTCGAGCATAGGGCCAGTCGAACGCCACCACGTCGCAAGTGACGGCGGCGGCCTCGATCACCTCATGCCCGCTCACAGGTGCAGCGTCCCTTCGCTAATGCGCACCACCCCACCGCCGATCGACGCCGAAGCCAGCACCCCAGCCTCGACCACGAGCCCGAGCACGATGCGGCTCGGACGGCCCATCTCGTAGCCCTGCTCGATCACCAGTGTGTGGTCGCCGTCGGGGAGCGCCTCGAAGGCCATGATGGCGCCCGCCAACGCCGCTACGGCAGAGCCCGTGGCCGGGTCCTCGTCAATGCCGAGTCCGGCGGCAAACATCCGGGCCCGGACATGCGAGCCGTCTTCGGCCACGTCGCGGCTATAGGCGTAGATCGCGGTCGGGGTTCCGGCCGGCAGGATCTCGGGCCACCGCGCGACAGGCGGCCGGAGGCGCGCGATGGCGCCCGGCGCCAGCGGCACGAAATGATAGGCGACGCCGGCCGAGATCATCATCGGCACATGATCATCGAAGCCGATGTCGGCTTCGGCGAGTCCGAGCGCCTCGGCGAGAACACGAGGCGACGGCGCCTCGCCCAGGGTCTTGGGCAGCTTCGGCAGGCTAAAGCTCGCCTGCAGCCGTCCCTTCACCCAGCGAGCGATACACTCGACGGCGCCAATGCGCTCCTCGAGCACCACGGCGAGATCCTGCCGGGCCAGCATCTCGGGCGCCCGCAGAACGGCCAGCAAGGCCGCGACACCGACGGTCGGATGGCCCGCGAACGGAAGCTCGCGCGTCGGTGTGTAGATGCGCAGGCGCGCCGTATTGATGGCATCACGCGGGTCGGCCACGAACACTGTTTCGGACAGGTTGAACTCGCGCGCGATGGCCTGCGCCCGGTCGTCCGGAATATCCCCGGCATCCAGCACGACCGCCAACGGATTGCCCGCGAGAGCCGTATCGGTGAACACGTCGACGACATGGAAGGGGTGCGGCACGGTCGCTCCTTTGCGGGTCCGGGTCGCCTTGTCGTCGCTCACTCCCGAAAGAGCAAGCGACGACGGCCGATCAATGGCCGGTGGTGTCGGCGTTCTGCACCGCCTCGAACAGGAACCAGGTGCGGCGCTCGGTTTCGTCGATGTAGTTCTCGAGCAGGCTGGCCGTGGCCACGTCGTCGTGCTCGTCGCACACTTCGTGGGCTTTGCGCATGTTGCGCGCCATCGTCTTGTTGTCGGCGCAGAGTTCACGCAGCATGTCGAGCGGCGACACGAATTCGGCGTCGTTGTTCTGGACGCGCGTCAGGGCGTTGATATTGCCGAGCGAGCGAACCGTCTTGCCGCCGATCTTGCGGACGCGTTCGGCCAGCGGATCGGTGGTGGCGAAGATCTGATCCGCATGCTCGTCGAGCAGCAGGTGGTAGTCGCGGAAATGCGGGCCGCTCATGTGCCAATGGAAGTTCTTGGTCTTCAGGTAGAGCGCGAAGGCATCGGCCACGAGCTTGTTGATCTCAACCGAGATCGCCTTGGTGGCATTGTCGCCGAGGTCGGACGGGGTGAGCAGCGCCATCGGGTCCGTGTCGGCGACCTGGCTGATCTTGTCCTGTGCCATGCTGGGGTTCCTTTCGTGACGGCGCGCCAGAGCGGCGCCGGCTTCTTCGCGGAGACGCATGCCGGGCGGGGAAGGTTCCTCGGCTGGGGCAAATCGGCCGGCAAGGCTTACGTCCCACGCTGCGCGACGTTGCCCAGTCCGGGGCGACAAAGCCTAACCCGGAATCGGTGTGCTTCGGCTTGGATCGCCCAGCCTTCCCGGTCGAGGCCCTCCGCTGGCGCTGCGGCCGGAATGAGGGTGGTCGATCATATGAGGCAACCTGATGTATAGCGGCAGGATGATGCTTCGCACCCTGATGGCCTTCATGGCCTTTTACGCCTTCACCACCCGGGCTGAGGCCGACAGCTTCCATGCCGCGCCGCTGAAGCGGGGCACGGCGATGCCCGTGCAGGCTTATGGCCAGCAGAACCCGGCCTGTGCCGAATGGACCAACGGCTGCGTGATCTGCACCGTGACGGCCGGCCACGCCCAATGCTCGACGCCGGGCATCGCTTGCACCCCGGCTGGCCTCACCTGCCGGCGCAAGACCACGCCTTGACGATCGGGCAACCAACCGCCAGCCACTGAGGCCTGAACGCGCCGCTCACCCCTCCTTCGGCACGTTGCGGTCGAGTTCCGCCAACCAGGCCACGGCGTTTCCGTCCGACGGCGCCCGCCAGTCGCCGCGCGGCGACAGCGAACCGCCGGCCAGCACCTTCGGGCCGTTCGGCATCGCCGAACGCTTGAACTGGCTGAAGCCGAAGAAGCGGCTGAGGAAGTCCATCAACCAATGGCGGATCGCCTGTAGCCCATAGGCGCCGCGCTTGTCGGCCGGGAAGCCGGGCGGCCAGGTGCCACGCTCCGCATCCTCCCAGGCCATCAGCGCGAGAAAGGCGATCTTCGACGGACGGAAGCCGTGGCGCAACGTGTAGAACAGGTTGAAGTCCTGCAGCGCGTAGGGGCCGACCTTGGCTTCCGTGCTTTGCGGCCGCTCGCCCTCCGCCACCGGCACCAATTCGGGTGAGATCTCGGTCGCCAGGATCGCATCGAGCGTCGCATCGACGTCCGGCTCGAACTGGCCCGATGCCATCACCCAGCGGATCAGGTGTTGGATCAGGGTCTTCGGCACGCCGCCATTGACGTTGTAGTGGCTCATCTGGTCGCCGACACCATAGGTGCACCAGCCGAGCGCCAACTCGCTGAGGTCGCCGGTGCCGAGCACGATGGCGCCCTGGTGGTTGGCGAGGCGGAACAGGTAATCGGTCCTGAGGCCCGCCTGGACGTTCTCGAAGGTCACGTCATAGGCGGGCTTGCCGTCCGCATAGGGGTGCCGCAGGTCGCCGAGCATCTGCCGGGCCGCCGGCCGGATGTCGAGTTCCTCGGCCGTCACCCCCAGGGCCCGCATCAGCGCCCAGGCATTCGCCTTGGTGTTCGCCCCGGTGGCGAAGCCCGGCATGGTGTAGGCCAGGATGTTGGCGCGCGGCAGGCCCATCCGGTCCATGACCTTGGCGGCGACGATCAGCGCGTGGGTCGAGTCGAGGCCGCCCGACACGCCGATGACGATGCGGTGGGTCCGGATCGCCTCGAGCCGCTGCCGCAGCCCCGACACCTGGATGTTATAGGCCTCGTAGCAATCCTGGTTGAGCCGCGCCGGATCGGCCGGCACGAAGGGGAAGCGCTCGATCGGCCGCAGGAACCCGATATCGGTGTCGGGGGGATCGAGCCGGAACGGCACGGTGCGAAAACTGTCGGGCCCGATGCCACAATGCCGGCGGTTGTCGTCGAAGGTGCCCTGCCGGGCACGCTCCTGGCGCAGCAGATCGAGGTCGACGTCGGCGAAGACGATCCCGTCCTCGTCCGGAAACCGCTCGCTTTCGGCCAGGGTGACGCCGTTCTCGAAGATCGAGGTCTGCCCGTCCCAAGCGAGGTCGGTGGTGGATTCTCCGCGCCCCGAAGCGGCGTAGAGATAGGCCGCGAGGCAGCGCGCCGACTGCGACTGGCTCAACAGCTTTCGCGTGTCGGCCTTGGCCACCGTGATGTTGCTGGCCGACAGGTTCGCCAGCACGGTGGCGCCGGCCAGCGCCCCGGCGCCGCTCGGCGGGCTCGGCACCCAAAGGTCCTCGCAGATCTCGGCATGCACCACGAGGTCGGGCCGGTCGCTCGCCTGGAACAGGAGGTCGGGGCCGAACGGCACCAGGGTGCCGTCGAGCTGCATCGCGTCGCCCGCGAGTCCGTCGCCCGAGGCGAAATGGCGGCGCTCGTAGAATTCGCGGTAATTCGGCAGGTGCACCTTGGGCACCACGCCGAGGATGGCACCGCGATGGATCGCCACCGCGCAATTGTAGAGCCGGCCCCTGTGGCGCAGCGGCGCGCCGACGAGCAGCATCGGCAGCAGGTCTCGCGAAGCGTCGACCAGCGTCGCGAGCCCCGCCTCCACCGCATCGAGCAGCACATCCTGCAGCAGCAGATCGTCGAGCGCATAACCCGACAGGCTGAGTTCGGGGAACAACGCCAGGGCGGCACCCCGGTCGTGGCAGGCGCGGGCCGCCTTCAGGATGGTCGCGGCATTGCGGGCCGGATCGGCGATCGCGACCCCGGTGGTGCAGGCCGCCACCCGGGCGAAGCCATGGCGGTAGATCGAACGAAAGCTCATGCGGGCCGCTCCTCCCCCTGCACATGGCGCAGGAAGGGGCGGCCCATCAAGTCCCGCGACCTAATCGCGCTTGAACAGCGCGAGGTCGACCGCCTCGCCCATGGCCTTGTAGCCGGCGTCGTTGGGGTGCAGGTGGTCGCCGAAGTCGAAGTCGGCCCGCAGGTGATCGGGCCGTGCCGGGTCGCGCACCACGGTGTCGAAGTCGATCACCCCGTCGAAGCTGCGGTTGGAGCGGATAAAGGCGTTGACGGCCTGCCGTTTCGCCTCGCCCTCGGCCGAGAAATAGCCCGGGAACACCGTATCGGCGAAGGGGGTCAGGGTGGCGCCGAAAACCTTCAGGCCGTGCGCATGAGCCCGGTCGGCGATCTGCGTCAGCCCGGTCGTGATGTCGGCCGCGCTGACGGCCTGATCGCCGAGCGCCGCACTGGTCGGGTGACCGATGTCGTTGATCGATTCCATGACGATCACGCTGCGGGCTCCCGGCACCGACAACACGTCACGGTCGAAGCGCGCCAGGGCCGCGGGCCCGAACTGCGCCTCGGGCAGATCGTGCAGCACCCGGTTGCCGCTGATGCCGGCATCCACCACGCCGACCGCCGCATGAGCGGCGGCGAAACGCTCGGCCAGCACGTCGGGCCAGCGATGGTTGGCGTCGAGGGCCGAACCGTAGCCGTCGGTGATCGAGTCGCCCAGCGTCACCACGGCCCCGGCGTCCGGGGCGTCGACCTCGACGCCGCTGAGGAAGAACCGCGCGGTGCTGGTGGCGGCGCCCGGCAGGGTTTCGGCCCCGGTCCTGTCGCTACCGTCGAACAGAAAGGTTGTGGCGCGCCCGAGCGGGTGGGTGGCTGCGGGCCCTGTGTCGCGCGGCACGTACAGGCTGATCGCAAGGCTATCGAGCGCGCCCACATCCATCGCGACGGGATCGCTCAACGCGGGCGCACCGGGCGGGATCGTGATGCCAGGTCGGCCGCCGAAGGTCAGCGCCCGGTCGGTGGCAGGGTCGACGCTGCCCGGCGTCGCGCCGGGTTTTGCCAGATGGGCGGCGCCGATGACGAGAGGGGCCGTGCCCATCTCGTTGCTGAGCCGGATGCGCACCGACGTGCCACCGAGCGACAACCGGACGATCTGGCGGATCGTCTGGTTGGTGACCTCCGGGCCGTTCGGGAAAGCCGGCGGCGCGCCCCAACTGCCGACCCAATGCGGCGCCGCGCTTTGGGCCAAGGCAGTGCCGCCCCCCAGCACCAGGACCAGCCCTAGGCCGGCAAGGCCCGTCCTCACAGTCGATCGGCGCATCGCTTCCTCCCAGTTATATGTCGTTCCGGCGATGCTCGCCCGCGCTTTCGCCGGAGGCAAGCCGACCCTTGTAAAGCTTTGTTGATCTGCCGCCGCTTCTTGGCGATGCTGGTCCGGCCCGGGGACCCTTCCGGCAAAGGAAACGGCGGAACCATGATCGATCGGTCGGCACGGGTTTGGGGGGCGACGGCGCTGGTCCTGGGGAGCCTGACGGCGGCGGGCGTTGCGCGGGCTGAGGACTGCACCATCCCGGTCGGCCTCGTGATGGAGCTCACGGGCCCTGCCGGCGAATACGGTCAAGCAGGCGCCAAGTCGGTCGAGATGGCGTTCCGCGATCTCAACCAGGCGGGCGGCGCCCAGGGTTGCCGGATCGTCACCGACACGCGGGACTCGCATTCCACCGGCACGCTGGCGGTCGACGCGGCCCAGCAGCTCGTCCAGGTCCGCCACGTGCCGGTGATCATCGGCGGCATCATCTCGTCGGTGACGATCCCGATTCTGACAGCCGTGACGGCGCCCGCCAAGGTGGTGCAGGTGTCGCCCGCGTCCTCGTCGCCGACGCTGACGGCGCTCGGCCGTGAGGGCAAGACCAACGGCATCTTCTTCCGCACCATCACGTCGGATGCGCTGCAGGGCGTCGCGGCCGCCCGCTACGCGCTCGACAAGGGCTTGAAGAAGATCAGCATCATCCACGTCAACAACGATTTCGGCGTCAACCTCGCCCAGGAATTCTCGGCCGCCTACAAGGCGCTCGGCGGCACGATCGTCACCACCGTGCCCTATAACGAAAAGCAGCCGAGCTACGACGCCGAAGCGACGGCCGCCCAAAGTGGCGACCCGGAGGGGCTCTACCTCGTGTCGACCCCTGTCGACGGCGCCACCATCGCCCGGGCCTGGATCGCGGGCGGCGGCCCGCAGAAGTTCCTGCTCAACGACGGCATGAATTCGCAGGACTTCATCGCCAGCGTCGGGCCGCAATATCTGAACGAAGCCTACGGCACCTCCTCGGGCACGGCGCCGACCGCCTCGACGGCCTATTTCAACGCCGGCTACAAGGCCTTCTCGGGCCTCGATCCCGCCAGCCCGGCCGCCGACCGCTCGTATGACGCGGGCGCCATCGTGGGGCTTGCCATCGCGGCCGCGCCCTCGCGGGAGCCGCTGGCCATCCGGGACGCCATTGCCAGGGTCGTGGACCCGGCTGGCGCACCGATCGGGGCCGGGCCGGAAGAATTCGGCAAGGCGCTCACCCTGCTGAAGCAGGGCGAGACGATCCGTTACGAGGGGGTGATCGGGCCGATCCGCTTCGACCGCTACGGCGACATCACCGGCCCGTTCCGCTTGTGGAAGATCACCGATGGCGTGGTGACGACGACGGGCGAGATGGGCACCGACACCGTGAACGCCCTCAAGGCCAAGATCGCGACACCGTGAGGCGCGGCGGCCTCGCCACAGCGTCGATTTTCTGCCCGCCGTCGCGGGGGCGCGGTTTGCTTTCGCCCCCTGGCGCCGCCATATAGGCTTCATCCCTGAAGCCTGAGGCCGGCCTTGAACCGGCTGGAGGATCGCATGTTCATCGAAACCGAAGCGACACCCAACCCCAACACCCTGAAGTTCCTGCCGGGCCGCGCCGTGATGGCTGCGGGCACGCTCGACATCCGCGACCCCAAGACGGCCGAACAATCGCCGTTGGCCCACGCGCTGTTCTCGATCGAGGGCGTCAAAGGCGTGTTCTTCGGCTCGGATTTCGTGTCGGTCACCAAGGACAGCGGCGACTGGGGCCACTACAAGCCCTCGATCCTCGGCGCCATCATGGAACACTTCATGTCGGGGGCACCGCTGGTGCTGGCCTCGGACGCCGATGTCCGTGATGACGACGACGAGTTCTTCGATGCCGAGGACGAAGAAACGGTCGACACCATCAAGGAACTGATCGAGTCGCGCGTGCGGCCCGCCGTGGCAGGCGATGGCGGCGACATCACCTTCAAGGGCTATCGGGGCGGCACCGTTTATCTCAGCATGCGTGGCGCTTGCGCGGGCTGCCCCTCCTCGACCGCGACGCTGAAGCACGGCATCGAGAACCTGCTGAAGCACTTCGTGCCGTCGATCCAGGCGGTCGAGCAGATCTAGGTCCAGGCATGACAGCAAGCCCACCCTCGAGCGCCAAGCGCGTCAGCCGATGCCGGAGCCGGCATGGCTGAGGTTGCGTCGCGGGTGGGCGCGCTGTCGCGACAGCGTTGCATCCTGGCCATCGACACGGCGCTCGGTGCAGCGTCGGCCTGCCTGCTGGAGATGAATGCCAGCAAGCCGCTGGCGGCCGAGTCGCTGCCGATGCAGCGCGGCCATGCCGAAGCCCTGATCCCGCTGCTCGACCGCCTGGTGGCGCGGCTCGACGGCGGCTTCGAGGCCGTCGGCCGCGTCGCCGTCACGATAGGCCCCGGCTCCTTCACGGGCATCCGGGTCGGTGTTTCGGCGGCTCGGGCCGTCGGCCTCGCGTGCCGGGTGCCGGTGGTGGGCGTGTCCACCCTGCAGGCGCTGGCGGCGCCCGCTATCGCGGCCAAGGCGGCGGGTACCCTGATCGCTGCCATCGACGCGCGGCACGGCAGTGTTTACGCCCAGATCTTCGGCCCCAACGGCACCACCTTGATGGAAGCCTGCCATCGCTCCGTCGCGGATGTGATCGAGGCGGCAGGCCCGGGTCCGTTGCGCCTCGTCGGCTCGGGCGCCCCGATGCTGGCCATCGAGGCCTGGTCGCGCGGCCGCGTGGCCGATGTCGACAGCCAGGCCGCGGCCCCCGATATTGCCCTGGTGGCCCGTCTCGGCGCCCTGGCGGACCCTGACCCGGCGGGCCCGAAGCCGCTCTACCTGAAGGCGCCCGACGCCAAGCCGTCCGCGACGCTCGTGCGGCGCCTGCCCGATCCCATCGAACCCACGCCTGCGGACGCATGATCTCGCCGTTTCCCCTCCTCGGCAAAACGCCGCCGCCGATCATCCAGCCGCTCAACACCGGCCTCGCGGATGCCTGCGCGGAGTTGCACGCCACGGCGTTTCGTTATTCCTGGGGCGAGCACGAGTTCGAGCGGCTGATCAGCGCCTCGAACGCCTTTGGGGATGCGGCCATCGATCCGCGCAAGCGCACCCTTCTTGGCTTCGTCCTGTCGCGGGTCGCAGCCGACGAGGCCGAAGTGCTGACCGTGGTGGTGGCGGCCGGGCAGCGCAAACGCGGCATCGGCCGACAACTCCTGACGAGCCATATCGGGCGGCTGCGCAACGTCCATGTGAAGACGCTGTTCCTGGAAGTGGGTGAAACCAACACGGCCGCCCGCAAGCTCTATGGCAACCTCGGCTTCGCCGAGGTGGGGCGGCGCAAGAATTATTACCGCACCGACAACCCCACCGAGCAGATCGCGGCCCTGGTGCTGCGCCGCGACATCGACCCGACCCAACGGCGCGGCTGGGACGCCTAAAACTCGCTCCCGGCTTTGCCGCCGTCAGGCCTTGTCGATCGTCACCACATAAAGCGTGGCAAGACCCGCGAGCCGCACGGGCTCTGGGTCAGATGCCAGGATGGCCAGATCCTGCGCCGCGACAACCGCGTCTTCGACCTGCACCTGGCCATCGGCGCAAAACACCAGCGTCGTAGTGGCCTGCCGCGGCAGCGCCAACACCCCGTCGAGCCGGATCGCGTGCATCGCATGCCGCCATGATCCTCGCCGCGTCATCATGTTCAAATCGCTGATCGGCCCGTCCAGGAGGCTGGCCGCGGTGGGCACGTCGCCCGGAAAGGCGAGTGGGTCATCGCCGGGCTGAAGCCGATATGCGCCGCCGCCCACATCCAGCTGCAACCCGGCGCCGCTGAGCAGCGCCAACGTCCGGTCGATGCCTGCGAAGGCCGAGAACGGGCCGTCGCTCGCCACCGTGGCACTGCTTAGTCGCCAGGCGAAGTCTTCGAGCCCAGCCCCGGCGGGCTCCACGGCGATCTCGATCGTTTCCCCTCCGCCGTTCTTCCACGGCATGCGGCGGCAGTCGGCGGCGCGAACGATCCGCATCAGCGTTGAACTCCAGACAGGGCACGCCCGTGAGGGCGGGCCGGATGGCCGGCAGTCCGTAACATAGTGACAGCCTATGCGTCCGTGCCGAGCGGAACACGACGCTTGGAGACCGTCATCGGGCAGCCTCATGGGATCGAGCAGGATGAAGGATGTTTTGGACTCCATGCAGCAGCGGTCTCACGCAGATCGGCTGGCAATCGGACCCTAACGACGGTCTGTGGCTTGCCGGCCAGTGTGGCCACAGAGGGCCCGACCCTCGCTCGCCAAAACCTTGTTTGGAAATCTTCCAAGGTATTGCAACCTTCCTGCTTTGGAACTATTGTAATCTGCAACGGGGCACGGGGCCCTGGCGGAGACCTCCGATGAACAACGTGACCTGCAGCAAGTGCGCTTTCTTCGACCTGCACTCGAACGGCATCCAGACGCCGACGCAGGACGGCCTGTGCCGCTTCAACCCGCCGGTGTCGCAGCCGAGCGCGCAGGATCACGGTCTGTGGCCGGTGGTGTCGACGGGCGATTGGTGCGGTCACTTCTCGGCCGGCACGACCCAGACCGCTGCTGAGTAAGATCCTCGGCCACACGCCGTCACAGCAGGGCGGCTCCACCTCAAGTTGAGGCCTTTACTGTATGCCCCTAGTGGGTATGATAGGTAAGGCTCGAGGTAGACCGTCATGATTGTAAGAATTTTGGGGCAAGCGGAGATTCAGGTCTCTGTTTGCCCTCTCGTTGTTGGGACAACGGGGAACAAGCAAGCGCAAGGCGAACACGCCACCGAGCCCCCGGACGCTTCGCGCCATCCCGAGAACCGGACAGATATAGCGTACCGGCTGATGCAGCTGGAGCAGGCGCGCTGCCTTATCGATGATCGGCTCTCGATCTTTCGCAGATTGCAGGCGTGTCGCTTGTCCTAATCGCAGATCTCAAGGCGACGGTCAGAGATTTTCCGTCGCCTGGGCCAGAAACGCCGCCACATAGGGCGCGAACGAGCGCCAGCATTCGATGCGGAAAGCATCCGGGGCCACGCGCCACAACACCACCTCAGATTTGCCCAGGACCGTGCGGCTGCAAAAGCCTACCGGGGTCGCCGCTTGGTCGAGGTCGAGGGGGCACCCTTCGGCCAGGAAAGCCTCGACACCGTCTCCCATCACGGTGAAGCCGGTGTTGCGATGGGAAATGTCGACCAGGCTGTGCGGGACGGCCGCCAGGGCCTGCTCGATGCCGTCGAACAACGCCGTGGCATTCGGCAGGGACGCCACCAGCATCCACTCGTCCGGGCCGAGCCACAGAATGGCCCGATCGCCTTGTTGGGTCGCGCGGCACGTGTCCTGACCTGGCGCGATGCCGAAGGCAGACCCCAGGGGCGCCAGATCCGCGACTGGACCGCGTAGGCTGAATCGCGCCAAGGGCGGCAAGGGCGTGACGGCCACATTGCGGCGGCCCGCCATGGGGCCGCGACGGTCGAGGGGGGCCAGGTCAGCCATTCAGCCGCGCTCCTTCGGGATCATAGAAGACCGGCTTCGTCAGCTTCGCCGCGACGGACCCGTCCGGCATGGGAATGAAGACCGTCTCGCCCAGGCGGCCCCGCCCTCCTTCGATCACGGCAAGCGCGATGGACCGGCCCAGCACCTCGCTCCAATAGGACGAGGTGACATGTCCGATCGCGTGGGTGCCCTTGGCTGGCGACGGGTCGCCGACGATCTGCGCGCCTTCTTCCAGCACCGTGCGCGGATCGTCGGTCAACAGGCCGACGAATTGCTTGCGGTTCGGCACCACGAGGTCGGGCCGACCGAGCGAGCGCTGGCCAACGAAGTCCGGCTTCGCCTTGCCGATCATGCCGCCCATCCCGGCATCATCGGGCGTCACCGTGCCATCCGTGTCCTGGCCGACGATGATGTAGCCCTTCTCGGCCCGCAGCACGTGCATCGCTTCGGTGCCATAGGCGACAGCCCCGACCTTTTCGCCTTCGGCCCACAACGCTTCCCACGCGGCACGGCCGTAATCGGCCGGCACATTGACCTCGAAGCCGAGCTCGCCCGTGAAGCTGACGCGGAACAAGCGCATCGGCACGCCCCGGAAGGTGCCGAGCTTCAGCGCCATGTGGGGCAGAGCGTCGGCCGAAATGTCCATGCCGTCGACCAGCGGCTGCAGCATGTCGCGCGCCCGCGGCCCCTGCACGGCGATCACGGCCCATTGTTCGGTGGTGGAGGTGAGCCACACCTTCAGGTCCGGGAACTCGGTCTGCAGATAATCCTCGAGATGCGCCATGACGCGCGGCGCGCCGCCCGTCGTGGTGGTGACGTGGAAGCGGTCGGCCGCGATGCGCCCGACCACGCCATCGTCCATGATGAAGCCGGCCTCGTTGAGCATCAGGCCGTAGCGGCACTTGCCGACGCCGAGCTTGCTCCAGCCGTTGATGTAGACGCGGTTCAGGAATTCCGCCGCATCGGGGCCGACCACCTCGATCTTGCCGAGCGTCGAAGCGTCGAAAAGGCCGGCGCGCTTGCGCACGACCTTGCATTCACGATTGACGGCCGCATGGATGTCCTCGCCGCCCTGGGGGAAGTACCAGGCCCGTTTCCACAGGCTGACGTCCTCGAAGCGGGCGCCATGCGCGGCGGCCCAGCCATGGATCGGGGTTTCCCGCACGGGGTCGAACAACGCGTCGCGCGACAGGCCGGCGAAGATGCCGAAGGTCACGGGCGTGTAGGGCTGCCGGAACGTCGTCAGGCCGATCGCCGGCACCGGCCGGTCCAGCGCCGCCGCCGCGATGCCGAGCGCGTTCATGTTGGACGTCTTGCCCTGATCGGTCGCCATGCCCGAGGTGGTGTAGCGCTTGATGTGCTCGATCGAGCGGAACCCCTCGCGCATCGCCAGCGCAATGTCCTTGGCCGTGACGTCGTTCTGGAAATCCACAAAGGCCTTCACGGTTGCGGCGTCGCGGTCGTGCGGCGTTGCCCCGATGAAGCCCGGACCCGACGAGGCATCGTCGCCCACCACGCCGAAGTCGCGCGGCGGCACGGTGCCGTGAGCGGCCGCCGCCGCGCCGACGCGATACCCGTCCCGCAGGGCGTCCGCGAGGCCGAAGCCACCCGCGCAGGCCCCCACGGTCGATTGCGGCTGCACCGGCACGTCGGGCAGGAAGCTCTGGCTGGCCTCGTCGTAGCGCAGCTTGCCGCGCGATTGCGAGAACAGATGCACCGAAGGCGTCCAGCCGCCGCACATCAGCACGAGATCGCAGGTGATCGTCTCGACATCCGTCACATGGACGCCGCTGACGCGGGCGACCCGCACATCCGCGACGCGGTGGCTGCCGCGCGTGCCGACCACGGCCGAGCCGCGCTGGATCGGCAGTCCGGCGCGCTCGGCCGCCTGCACGAGGGCGCCCTCGGGGCGTTCCCGCAGGTCGACGATGCGGGCGACCGCGATGCCGGCGGCCGCCAAGTCGAGCGCCGTCCGATAGGCGCTGTCATGGGCGGTGGCGATCACCACCTTGCGGCCCGGCTTGACGCCGAAGCGGTTGAGGAAGGTGCGCCCCGCCGAAGCCAGCATGATGCCGGGCCGATCGTTGTCGGGGAACACCAGGGGGCGCTCAATGGCGCCGGTCGCCAACACCACATGCTCGGCCCGCACCTGCCACATGCGCTCGCGCGGGGCCCGATGGCCGGGCTTGGCCAGGTGGTCGGTCAAGCGCTCCTGCAGGCCGACGAGGTTATGGTTGTAATAGCCGAAGGCCTGGGTGCGGCACAGCAGGGTGACGTTCGGCCGGGCCGAGAGCTCCGCGACCGCACGGGACGCCCATTCGTCGGCCGGAACGCCCTCGATGCCGCCATGCTGGTCGTCGAGCAGCGAGCCACCCATGGCGGGGTTCTCGTCGCATAGGATCACCCGCACGCCGGTGGCGGCCGCCGCAAGGGCAGCCGCAAGGCCGGCAGGACCGGCTCCCACAACCAGCACCGCGCAATGAGCGAAGCGGTTGGCATAATGATCGGGGTCGGGGACTTTCGGCGCGGCACCGAGCCCCGCGGCGCGGCGGATCGCCGGCTCGAACAGGTCGGCCCACAGCTTGGCACCCTTGATGAAGCGCGGCCCCATGAAGGTCTTGTAGTAGAAGCCGGCGCCAAGCATCGGCGACACCAGGCCGTTGACGGCGCCAACATCGAGCGCGAGCGTCGGCCAACGGTTCTGGCTGTGGGCCACGAGGCCGTCGTAAAGCTCGACCTGGGTGGCGCGCAGGTTCGGCGTCACCCGGCCACCGCCGCGATCGACCGTCACCAGCGCGTTGGGCTCCTCGGCGCCGGCCGACAGGAGGCCGCGCGGGCGATGGTATTTGAAGGAGCGGCCAAACAGGTGGACGTCGTGGCTCAACAGCGCCGAAGCCAGCGTATCGCCGGCGCAGCCCGCATAGGAGCGGCCGTCGAAGCTGAAACGGACCATTTGGCTGCGGTCGATACGACCGCCGCGCGGCAGGCGAAGGGCGCCACTCATTGCTGGGAGCTCCTGGGCGGCTCGGCGCTCGGGACGGGGACCGGCTCGACGTCCGGCCGGGCTTCGCCGACCTTGTAGGTGGCGAGGATCTGATCGCTGACGGTGTGCCGCAAACAATTGAAGAAGCGACCGCAGCCGGCCGTATGGCGCCAGCGTTCGGCCACGACGCCCTTCGGGTTCGAGCGGACGTAAAGAAACTCGGCCCAGGCCTGGTCGTCGGCCTGGCCGGGATTGCGGGCGATATGGGCCTCGCCGCCGTGCTTGAACTCAAGCTCGTTGCGCGGGCCGCAATAGGGACAGGGGATCAGCAGCATCGGGGAACCCTGGGGCCCGCTCAGTGCGCGACGGCCGCGGCGGCGGCCTCGTCGATCAGGCGGCCGGTGCGGAAACGGTCGAGCGTGAAGGGGGCGTTGATGGCATGCGGCACCCCGCGTGCCACCGTATGGGCGAAGACGTTGCCGGAGCCCGGCGTCGCCTTGAAGCCGCCCGTGCCCCAGCCACAATTGACGAACAGCCCCGGCACCGGCGTGAGGCCGATGATGGGCGAGCGATCGGGCGTCACATCGACGATGCCGCCCCAGTTGCGCAGCATGCGCAAACGGCGGACGTTGGGAAACAGTTCGCAGATGGCATCGAGCGTGTGGGTGGCGATGTGCAGCCCGCCCGTCTGGCTATAGGACGTATAGGCGTCGGTGCCGGCCCCGATGACGAGCTCGCCCTTGTCGGATTGCGACATATAGGCGTGGATGGTGTTCGACATCACCACGCAGGGCATCACCGGCTTCACCGGCTCGGACACGAGCGCCTGCAGCGGATAGCTTTCAAGCGGCAGCCGCACGTCGGCCATGCTCATCACGTGGCTGGTGTTGCCGGCCGCCACCACGCCGAGCCGCTCCGTCGCGATCGCCCCCCGGGTGGTCTCGATCCCCGAGACGGCGCCCGCCTGGTCGCGCCGGATGGCCGTCACCTCGCAATTCTGCAGGATATCGACGCCGAGCGCCGAAGCCGCGCGGGCATAGCCCCAGGCAACGGCATCATGCCGCGCCGTACCGCCGCGCCGCTGCAGCGCCGCGCCGACGATCGGGTAGCGGATGTCCTTCGAGATATTGAGGATCGGGCAAACGTCCTGCGCCTGCTGCGGTGTCAGCCACTCGTTGTCGATGCCGGCCAGCCGGTTGGCATGGACGTGGCGCTTGAACACCTGCACGTCGTGGATGTTGTGGGCCAGCATCATGCAGCCGCGTGGCGAATACATGACGTTGTAGTTGAGCGTGTGGCTCAGGTCCTGCCACAGCGTCAGCGCGTGGTTGTAGAGCCCTTCCGATTCTTCCCACAGATAGTTCGAGCGGATGATCGTGGTGTTGCGGCCCGTGTTGCCGCCGCCGATCCAGCCCTTCTCGACCACGGCGATGTTCCGCATGCCGTGCTCGGCCGCCATGTAATAGGCGGTCGCGAGCCCATGGCCGCCGCCGCCGACGATGATGGCATCGTAGCGCGGCTTCGGCTCCGGCGAGCGCCATTGCTCGGGCCAGCCCTGGTTATGCGAGAAGCTCTGCCGGATCAGGTTGAGAAGCGAAAACCGCACGGGACGGGGGTAACTCCGTGGAAGCGCTCGAACACAGGGTGCCGCCATGTGGGGGATCAGGCCCGGGCGCGTCTAGCGCACAAGCGACGCGGCCGTGTCGGATTTGTGTCGGGCGCCGAACCGCCGCGCGGGCGTCGTCCGGCGCCCAAAACTGGCGTGCCGCTACTTCTTGGTCGCGTCGTCGATGTCCTTGTCCATCTGGGCCACGGACAGCTCGCCCGTGTATTTCTTGCCGTTGATGAAGAAGGTCGGGGTCGCGTCGATCTTGAACTTGGTCGAGGCGTCGTCGCGGATCTGGTTGACCTGGCCGTAAAGTTTCTGGTCTTTCAGGCAGGCCTCGAACTGCGCCTGCGTGATGCCGGCCTGACGCACCGTGGCGGCAAGCGCGTCGACGGGCTTGTCGACGAAGGCCCAGTTCTTCTGCTGGTCGAACAGCAGGTCCGTGATGGCGTTGCGCTTGTCCGGGCCGGCGCAGCGCGCCAGCATGAAGCCCGCGGTGGCGAGCGGATCGAGCGGGAACTCGCGCAGCACGAAGCGCGCCTTGCCGGTGTCGATGTATTTCGTTTTCAGCGTCGGCCAGGTCTCGGCATGAAAGGCCGCGCAATGCGGGCAGGTCATCGAGGCATATTCGACGATGGAGACCGGGGCGTCCTTCTGACCGATCCACATGTCCGGCAGCGGCCCTTCGGCCATCAGCTGGTCGACCGGAACCGTCACGGCCTCGTCGGTCTTGGCCTGCGCGAAGGCGGCGCTGCCGCGCAGCACGGCCGGGAGCGCGATCCCGCTCAGCGCGGCGCCACGCAGGAGCTGCCGCCGCGTCGATGGCACGAACATGGTGATCCTTCTTTCGCATCGTCGGCCGCCGGGGCGGCTCGGACCTCGACGCGACCTTAGCGGAAAGCCGCCCGGCGCCGCATCACTTTTTGACAGGACGCTTCAGCACGCGGGCGCCGAGCCGCGCCAGCGCTTCCGCGAGTCCGGCGTCCTCGACCGCTCCGACAAGCGCGCGCGCCTCCGCCAAGGCGGCCGGTTCGATCGGCCGCGGCTGCGAACGGCGGCGCGGCGGCGGGGGCAGCGGCCCCTGCCGGAGCGCGATCTGCCCGACGCAGCGCCATCCCAGGTAGGTGTTGACCTTGTCGATCACCACGGCGCCCTGGTGCTGCAGCATCAAGGCCGAAGCGCTTTCGACCCGAACGATCAGGGTGGCGGGTTCCACGGCTTCGTCGCCGCGCTGCCGGCGCCGCCATTGCAGGCGCAGCGGCTGACAGCGGCCGGCGAGCTCCGCACCGACGATCTCGGGCCAGTGCATCAGCACATCGGCCTCGCCGAACCCATGCTTGCCCAGCACCGGGCCGATGCAACCGCCGACAAGGTCGGCGAGCGGCCGGCTGCCGGGCGGCTTGCGCCGGGGCGGAAAGGGCCTGAAGGACTGCGGCATCGCGGTGGTGGCCTGCCCGGGCGCGTGGAGGTGCGAGACCCTGTATAGACCAGGTGTGAGCAAATCCGCACCGATCCCTTCGTCGCCGAACCCCGATGCCGCAACGGTCGCGCCGCTGCTGCTCGCCTGGTACGACCGCCACCGGCGGACGCTGCCGTGGCGTAGCCCGCCGGGGGTGGCAAGCGACCCTTATGCGGTGTGGCTGTCCGAAATCATGCTGCAGCAAACCACGGTGGCGGCCGTGAAACCCTATTACACCAGCTTTCTGGCCCGCTGGCCCACGGTGGAGGCCTTGGCTGCGGCGCCGCTGACCGATGTGCTGCAGGCCTGGGCGGGGCTCGGCTATTATTCCCGGGCCCGCAATCTGCATGCCTGCGCGGCGGCCGTCGTGGCACGCCACGGCGGCGCATTCCCGGGCAACGAGGCAGGGCTGCGAACCTTGCCGGGCATCGGGGCCTATACGGCCGCGGCCATTGCGGCCATCGCGTTCGAGCGGCGCGCCGTGGTGGTGGACGGCAACGTGGAGCGCGTGATGGCGCGGCTGTGCGCCGTGCTGGCACCGCTGCCGGGCGCCAAGCCGATCCTGTACGCCGCGATGGACCGCGTCACCCCGGACGCGCGGACAGGAGATTTCGCCCAGGCCATGATGGATCTCGGCGCCACGATCTGCACGCCGCGAAAGCCCGCCTGCGTGATCTGTCCGCTGGCGACGCCCTGTCGGGCCAGGGCCGAGGGCTTGCAGGCCGACCTGCCCCGCAAAACCAAGAAGGCCGCCGTGCCGGAACGCGGTGGAGCGGTGTTCGTCATCGAGCGTTCCGACGGCGCCGTGCTGGTCCGCCACAGGCCGCCCTCGGGTCTGTTCGGCGGCTTGCCGGAATTCCCATCGACGCCGTGGGTGGAAGGTTTCGCGGCAGGCCAATCAGCCACTCTGCCGGACGATCTCACGACCCTCGCCGGGCCGACCCGCCATCTCGGCCAGATCGAACATGGGCTGACGCATTTCAAGCTGACGCTCGACGTCCACCATGTGTCGACGCCCGACAGCGACGCAGATGGGAAATGGGTGGCGCCAAGCCAGCTCGACGGCATCGGCTTTCCCACCCTGATGCGGAAGGTCCTGAAGCTATACCAGGACATGGCACTGGCCGGTCGACGATAAATCTCGACGCGCGTCGAGGGTTTGGGAGGCTGGTTCAGCCCTTGCGCTTCACCCGAACCGGGACCGGCCGCTCCTGGCGATCGTCACGCACCGCCATCAGAGCTGCTGCCGCAGCGGCTGCCAGTGCCAGAACCAAGCTTACCATGAGACCAGCCGTCGGACCGAGTGCGCCGGCCCGAATGAACTTCACCAAGACAGAACCCTGGGCGAAGAACGATCGCACGCGACATCAAAGCATGCCCTATGACAGGCGCCTGATTGTCAATCGAATGCGGAAGACGCCACCCCGGTTCCACGATCGTGGTTAAGCGAACCTTAACGTTTCGCCGCAGGCCTCAGGCCGCCTGCGCGGCCTGCATGTCACGGGTTCCGGCACGGAAGTCGCTGCGCAGCACGTCGATCGGCTGCCGCTGACCATCCTGCTCGATGTGCCAGAAGGTCCAGCCGTTGCAGGCCGGCAGACCCTGGGCAAGGGCGCCGATCTTGTGGATCGAGCCGATGATGGCGCCGAGCGCCACCGCGCCGTCGGGCCGCACCACCACGGGGCGGCGCCCGGCCGCATCCGTGAGGGTCGCCCCAGCCGAGATCATGCCCGCCTCGATCAGCAACGCGAAGGGGATGCGCGGCTCGCTGCGCTTGGCCGGCGTGGGCGAGATCGCTTCGGCCGGCAGCGGCTCGACGGCGTCGATGCGGGCCTGGGCCGCGGCCGCGTAACCGGGGTCGCGCTCCAGCCCGACAAAGTCGCGGCCGAGGCGCTTGGCCACCGCGCCCGTGGTGCCGGTGCCGAAGAAGGGGTCGAGCACCACATCGCCCGGGTGGGTGGCCGACAGGATGACGCGGGCCAGCAGGGCCTCGGGCTTCTGGGTCGGGTGAACCTTGCGGCCGTCCTCGTTCTTCAGCCGCTCGCGGCCGGTGCACAAGGGGAACAACCAGTCGGAGCGCATCTGGCTATCTTCGTTGCCGGCCTTCAGGGCCTCGTAGTTGAACGTATAGCGCTTGGCCTCGGGACTCTTCGAAGCCCAGATCAGAGTTTCATGGGCGTTGGTGAAGCGGCGGCCGCGAAAGTTCGGCATCGGGTTGGCCTTCAGCCACACGATGTCGTTGAGGATCCAGAAGCCCAGGTCCTGCAGGGTCGCGCCGACCCGGAAGATGTTGTGATAGGACCCGATGACGAACAACGTCGCGTCGGGCTTCATCACGCGACGAGCCGCTGCGAGCCAGTCGCGCGTGAAGCGGTCGTAATCGGCGAAGCTTGCGAACTTATCCCAGTCGTCATCGACGGCATCGACGACACTCTGGTCGGGCCGCGACAACTGACCTTCGAGCTGAAGGTTGTAGGGTGGATCTGCAAAGACGAGATCAACGCTCTCGGGCGGCATGGCGCGAAGAGACTCGATGCAATCGCCGAGCATGATCGTATTGCGTCGAAGGACTTCCTTCGGTTTAACGATTGCGGCCGAAGCCCCAGGACGCGAGACCTTTGACTGGGGCTTCGGGCCGGCCAAGCCGGTGTGTGCTATTCTTAGATTACGCATGACCCACACACCGAATACGCTACTGACAAGCGCGACATTACGGGCGTTAGGCTTAAGCGCGGGTTTCCGGATCAGGAAAGATGTTGTGTCGTTCGGAGACGTTTGCGTTACCGAACCATGAAAACTCGGGCGCGGCCGGGGTCAGGCCTTCACGCCTCGGGCAGCGTCTCATCGGCGACAACGAGGTCGAACAACACCCCCTGCCCCGGCCCGCAAGGCGCGAAGCTTCGGCGGTGGAAGGGGGATGGCCCATGCCGCTTCAACGCATCGCGGTGTTCGGCCGTGGCATAGCCCTTGTGGTTGTGGAAGCCGTAGCGCGGATCGTGGCCATGATGGCGCACCATCAGCCGGTCACGCGCCACCTTGGCCACGATGGAGGCGGCCGCGATGGAGGCGCAGGTGGCATCGCCCTTGATGATGGCCTCGCCGGGCAGGCCGGGGGCGGCGCCACCCTGCGGCAGGTCACGCCCGTCGACCAGCAGGTAGTCGGGCGCGACCGGAAGGGCCGCGAGGGCACGCCGCATCGCCAGAAAGGTCGCCTGCCGGATGTTGATGGCGTCGATCTCGGCCGGCGTCGCGAAACCGATCCCGACCGCGCGGGCCCGCATCGAGACGGCGCGATAGGCTTCGTGCCGCGCTTCGGCCGGCAACACCTTGGAATCGGCCAAGCCGTCGGGCAGGTCGTCGGCGTCGAGGATCACGGCCGCGGCCGTGACGGGGCCGGCCAGCGGGCCACGGCCCACCTCGTCGATGCCGACGATAGCGCGGAATCCGAGACCGGACAGGACGAGTTCGCGTCCGAGCCTCAGCCCTGCTTGGACGACAGGGGGCCGACCCGCCCTGGGAGAACGCCCCATCAGAACAGGCTCAACTGGCCGCCCTTCGGCACTGGCGGCACGAACAGGTCGGTGCGCAACCGCATGCGGGTCTTCGGGAAGCCGAGGCGCGCCGCCGCGATCTCGAAGCGCCGGCCGATCATGGTGGCGTAGGGTCCCGTGCCGGTCATGCGCTTCCCCCAGGTCGAATCGTTGTCCTTGCCGTCGCGGAACGATTGCACGAGGCTCATCACGTGGCGCAAGCGGTCGGGAAAATGGGTCAGCAGCCATTCCCGGAACAGGTCGCGCACCTCGAGCGGCAGCCGCAACATCACATAGCCGGCCTCGCGCGCGCCGCGCGCCTGCGCGGCCTCGAGGATCGCCTCGATCTCGTGATCGTTGACGGCGGGGATCAGCGGCGCCGTCATCACCACGACCGGAATGCCGGCCTCGCTCAACTGGCGGATCGCCTCGAGGCGGCGGCCGGGCGCCGCCGCACGCGGCTCCATGGTGCGGGCGAGCTTACCGTCGAGCGTCGTCACCGACAGCGCCACCTTGACGAGGCCGCGGGCCGCCATCGGGGCCAGCAGATCGATGTCGCGGGTGACGAGCGCCGATTTGGTGACGATGCCGACCGGGTGGCCGGTGCGGGCCAGCACTTCCAGCACGCTGCGCATCACCCGGTGCTCGCGCTCGATTGGCTGGTAGGGGTCGGTGTTGGTGCCGATGGCGATCGTGCGGACCTTGTAGCCGGGCGCCGCGAGTTCCGCCTCGAGCCGCTCGGCCGCGCCGAGCTTCACCACCAGCCGCGACTCGAAGTCGAGCCCGGACGACAGGCCCAGATAGGCATGGGTCGGCCGGGCGAAGCAGTAGACGCAGCCGTGTTCGCAGCCCCGGTAAGGATTGATCGAGCGGTCGAATGACAGGTCGGGCGACTCGTTGCGGGTGATGATGGTCTTGGGCCGCTCGACCGTCACGGTGGTCTTGAAGGGCGCCAATGTTTCAAGCGCCCCCCAGCCGTCGTCCTCGGTGACGCGCTGCAGCGGCTCGAAGCGGGCCGAACGGTTCGACACCGTGCCGCGCCCGCGACGGCGGTCCTCGTCGACCGGATCGTCGGCGACCGCGACGGGCGGCGGAACGATGCGGGGGGTGCGTCGCCGTTTCGGAGCCGGCGCAGGCTCGGACACGTCGGCCTCAAAGCCCGCGGTGGTGTTCGGCGAGGACATCACGTGCGGCGGCTCCGTTCCGGCAAACGCGATGCCGAGACCTCGTCATCCGAACGAGCGTCGCCGTTCAGGCCAGAACAAATACGGAACGGCAAGGACGGCGTCAATCACGCGCGGTGACCTGTCATGGGTCGCTGCACGCCACCGGGCGGTTCCGCAGGGCCGCCGCATGGGTTACACCCGGTCCACCCAGCGCGGCTGGCCGGATGCATGCATGGTCTCGGTTCTTGTTCTCGGCTCGCACACGGCGACGGGCCGCCCTTCGACGACCGCCGACGCGGTCCGCACCCTTGCGGCGCTGGTTCCGGCCGCGGTGGACGGCGTGGTGCGCGACGTGCAGCTGTTGGCGGCACCAGGCGACGACGCGCTCGACCGTATCGCCGACCATGCGGGATGCGGCTTCATTCAAGAGGCCGATCTCGCCACGGCGCTGCAGACGGCGGTTGCCCGGGCGCGCGGTGCCCATCACCTCGTGCTGCTGGCCGGCGTCAGCTTCGACCGTGCCTTCGTGGATGAAATGGCGGGCATCGGCACGCGGCACGCCGCATGGGTGCCGCAGGGCATCGCCCTCAAGGCGGTCGAGAGCGGCGTTTTCGGTCGCGTGCTGCCGCGGTTCGCCCCGACGGTCGGCGTGTTGACCGAGCGTCAGCAGATGGCAGCCGTGCGGGCCAACAGCGTTGCGGCGCTTTGGCGAAGCCTGCGGCCGCATCGCGTGTTCAGGACGCGCGCCTGGAGCGGCGGCGACGGCTGAGCCGCCTAAGCTAGAGTTTGTCTGGTTCTTGCTGAACCAGACAAACTCTAGCATCCCTTCGGTCGGCTGCCCGATCAGGCCAAATGGTTTCCCATTTGGCCCTGACAGCCTCTAGACGCCGCGGCGCAGGTGCTCGTCGAGACGCGGCATGATCTCGACGAAATTGCACGGGCGGTAACGGTAGTCGAGCTGGTAGGCCAGGATGCCGTCCCAGGCGTCCGTGCAGGCGCCGGGCGAGCCCGGCAGCACAAACACGAAGGTGGTGCCGGCAAGCCCCGCCGTGACGCGCGACTGCACCGTCGACGTGCCGATCTTGGCGAAGGACAGCGCGTGGAACACGGCCGAGAACCCGTCCATCCGCTTGGTGAACAGCGGTTCCAGCGCCTCCGGGGTCACGTCGCGGCCGGTGAAACCGGTCCCGCCGGTGGTGATCACAACGTCGACGGCCGGATCGTCGATCCAAGCCTGCACGGCAGCCCGGATGGCCGTCACCTCATCGCGCACCACAGCCCGCCCGGCGAGCCGGTGCCCGGCTGCCGCGAGGCGACCGGTCAGCACGTCGCCGGACCGGTCTTCCGCGAGCGCCCGCGTGTCCGACATGGTCAGGACCGCGAGGCCGAGCGGCACGAAGGGCCGGGTGTCGTCGATGCGTGGCATGGTCCCTGGCCCGGAAGGCTTGTTACTGGGCGAAGGTGTTGCAGGCGTCGACCTTGCCGGTCTTCAGCCCGGTCTCCAGCCATTGCTTGCGCTGGGCCGAGGAACCATGGGTGAAGCTGTCGGGCGTCGCATAACCGCGCGACGACTTCTGCAATCGATCGTCGCCGATGGCTTCCGCGGTATTGAGCGCCTTGTCGACGTCGCCATCCTGCAAGATGTGGTATTTCTGGTCCGCATTGGCGGCCCACACGCCGGCATAACAATCGGCCTGCAGTTCGAGCCGTACCGAAAGCTGGTTGGCGCGCGCTTCGTCCGCGTTCTCCATCGCTTCATGCACCTTCGGCAGCAGGCCGAGCAGGTTTTGCACGTGATGGCCGATCTCGTGCGCCACCACATAGGCATAAGCGAAGTCGCCGCCACCGCCGAGCTTACGCTTCATGTCGTTGAAGAACGCCATGTCGAGATAGACCTTGCGGTCCGTCGGGCAATAGAATGGCCCCATGGCGGATTGCGCCTGGCCGCAGCCCGATCGCGTCACGCCGCTGAACAGCACGAGCTTCGGCGCCTGATATTGCACACCCTTCTGGGCCGGCAGCACCTGGCTCCACACGTCCTCGGTTTCGCCCAGCACGGCCGCCACGAAGTCGGCCATCTGGTCCTTCGGGGCGCCGGCCGCCTGGCCTTGCGCCTGCTGGGTCTGGCGCTGATCCGTGTCGGGCTGCTGCTGGGTCTGGCCATGGTTGACCACCTGCTCGGCGCCGCCGATCAGGATGCGCGGGTCGATGCCGGTCGCGTAGCCGATCAATGCCAGCACGATGATGGCGCCGATTCCGAGGCCACCGCCGCCGATGGCCATCCCACCACCGCCACCGCCACCGCCACCGCCTTGACCGCGCACATCCTCGATGTTGTCCGACCGGCGGGACTGTTCCCACTCCATGACCCGCACTCCCCCACGCGATAAATCGTCGCCAAGCTACATCGGCCGCGCTTAAGCCAAAAACAAGGGTTCAGAACCAGCCCTTGCGCTTCAACCAGATCCCCGGGATCAGGATGCTGACCAGGATCATGGCCCAGCCAAACTGGTAGCCATAGCTCCAGTCGACCTCCGGCATGTTCTTGAAATTCATGCCGTAGAGCCCCACCACGAAGGTCGGCGGCACGCCCATCACGGATGCGATGGTGAGCAGCTTGAACAGCCGGTTCTGCTCGATGTTGATGAAGCCGAGCGTCGAATCGAGCAGGAACTGCACCTTGTCGGACAGCCGTCCCTCGTAGTCGTTGAGCGAGCCGACGTCTTGTTTCAGGGTTTCGAGCCGTGCCTTCAGCCCGTCCGGCAGGCGCTCGCCCGTGTGGGTGCCCACATAGGCGATCAGGCGGCCGAGCCCGAGCAGGCTGTCGCGGGCATGCGAAGTGTGGTCGCCGTTCTGGCCGATGGTGCGCAGCGCCCGGTTGAGCCGGCGTTCGATCACGGTCGGCTTGTCGGTGGCATGCACGCCCGTTTCGGGCCGGAAGATGCCGCGCGACACGCGGTCGAGGTCGGCGCCGATCTGCTCCATGGCGTCGGCCATGCGATCGACGATGGTTTCCAGCAGGCCCAGGAACAGCTCGATCGCGGCCTGGGCCGGGTCGGCGACGCGAAAGGGTTTCTGCGCCAGAAAATCGTCGAAGCTCTTCAGATCGACGAAACGCAGCGTGATGAGCAGCTTTTCGGACAGCATGAAGCCCACCGGCGACGTGTTCACCGCCACGGCGTCGGTGCGGTAGACGATCGGCGAGGTGACCTGCAGGGTCTTGCGCTGCATGGCGAGGCGGCTCGACACCTCCACCTCCGACATGCGCTGCGAGGTCGGCAGCGTCAGCCCGGTGACGCGCTGCACATAGGCGATCTCGGCGGGGTCCGGTCGCAGCAGGTCGATCAGCACCACGCCGCTCGGCAGGCCGCGCCCTTCGAACCCGGCCGGCAACACCGTGCCCCGGGCGTCGTACATGGTCAGCATCGGGCCGCCATGGCCCGCATCGGGTCGAGCTTGGATGCCATCGCACGTGTCTCCGCCGGCGCTGCCTGATGGCTTGTCATTGTCAGGTCCGGTCGCGTGGTTCAAGGTTCCAAACAACGCAAATCAGGGAACCATCATGCTGAAGGGAATCGACCCGCTGCTCACGCCCGACCTTATCCGGGCGCTGCGGGCGATGGGGCATGGCGACGAGATCGCCATCGTGGACGGCAACTACCCGGCCGAAAGCTGCGGCCCACCGGTGGTGCGGCTCGACGGCATCCCGGCGACGGCGGTGCTCGATGCGGTGTTGTCGGTGCTGCCGCTCGACGATTTCGTGCCCGAGGCCGCCTGGTGCATGGAGGTCGTGGGCGACCCTACGGCCGAGCCGCCGATCTTCGCCGAGTTCCGGGCCTCGCTGGCCCGGCATGCGGGGCCGGCGTTCGGACTGGCGCGCCTCGAGCGCTTCGCCTTCTACGCCAAGGCGGCCGAAAGCTTCGTGCTGGTGGCCACCGGCGAGGCTCGGCTTTATGGCAACGTCATCCTCAAGAAGGGTGTGATCCGTCCTGCCGGCTGATCCGAGATCCGACATGCCGGGCCGGCCGGGTGGCCGCCACGGGGCGCCACGACCGTGAGGCGGCCGCTCAGCGAAACCGCGCGCCTCGCGGCCGGCGTCACCCGCATCGAGGCCCGACGGGCGCTGACGACGGCCCAGCGGCCGTTCCGGCTGATCGGCCGGCTGCAGTCCCGTACGCCCGAGCGCCTGGTGATCGCGCCGCAGGACATCCGCACGGCCGACCCCACGGTGGCGTCCGACATTTATGCCGGCCATCTGGCCTTCGCGGGCCGGCTGGTGGACGCGCATGGCCGCTCGCCCTTCGACATCGAACCGCCGACGGAAGCCTGGGCGGCCGCCCTACACGGCTTCGGCTGGCTGCGCCACCTCAGGGCCGCCGACACCGCCCTGGCGCGCGCCAATGCCCGGGTGCTGGTGGACGACTGGATCAATCATTGCACACCGGGCCGGGTGCCGATCGCCTGGCACCCGGAGGTCACGGCGCGGCGGCTGTTGTCCTGGCTGGCCCAGTCGCCGCTGGTGCTCGATCCGCCGGACGCGGGCTTCTACCGCCGCTACATGAAAAGCATCGGCCGCCAGGTCGGCGTGCTGGCCCGGGCGTTGTCGAACGGGCTCGATGGCGCCCCACGCCTGTTCGCCGCCATCGCGCTGGCCGAGGCGGGCGTTTGCGCCGATGGCCTCGGCGGCGCCCGCAAGGCCGGCACCCGCATCCTCACCGAGGAGCTGCGGCGCCAGTTCCTGCCCGATGGCGGGCATGTGTCGCGCGATCCCGGCATCCTGGTGGCCTGCCTGCTGGACCTGCTGCCGTTGCGGCAGGCCTTTGCGGCCCGCGGCCTGCCGCTGCCGACCCCGTTGATGGCGGTGATCGACCGGGCGGTGCCGGTGCTGCGCATGTTCCGCCATGGCGACGGCAGTTTGGCGCTGTTCAACGGCATGGGGGTCACGGAGGCGCATCTGCTGGCCACCGTGTTGAGCCATGACGACACCCAGGCGCGGCCGCTCGGCCATGCGCCCCATTCGGGCTATCGGCGGCTCGAGGCCGGCCCGGCCCTGGTGATCTGCGACACCGGCGCGCCGCCGGCGCCGCCCTTTTCCGAACGCGCCCATGCGGGCACGCTGGCCTTCGAGTTTTCGCACGCCACGCAACGGCTGATTGTCAATTGCGGCCGGCCCGCCCCGGCCGCAACCGCGATGCAGGAGGTGGCACGCGCCACCGCCGCCCATTCGACGCTGGTGCTCGACGACGCTTCGTCGAGCCGTTTCGCGGATGGCACCCTGCGCCGCTGGTTCGGCCGGCAGATCACCTCCGGGCCGCGGCAGGTGACGGCCCAGCCGAACCCGGCCTCCGAATCGCTCGGCTTCGAGGTGCGCCACGATGGCTATGCCGAGCGGTTCGGGCTGATCCACCGCCGCAAGCTGACGCTCGCGGCCGACGGCAGCGGCCTGTTCGGTGAGGACGGGCTCGAGCCTGCGGCAGGAGCGAAGCGTGCCAGCACCGACATGCCGCGCCCCTTCATGCTGCGTTTCCACCTGCATCCCGGCACGCGGGCCGAGGAGCAGGCGCACGGCAAGGCCGTGATGCTGGTGTTGCCGGACGGCACGCAATGGATGTTCGAGGCGGGAGGCCAGGACACGCGCGTCGAGGAAAGCATCTTCTTCGCCACCAGCGAAGGGCCGCGCCGCACCACCCAGATCGTCGTGCCCGGGCTGGTGCCGGCCCGCTCCACCGTGGACTGGTCGCTGCTGCGCCAGTTCGCGCGGGACCGGGACGAGGCCGGCCGGGACCCATCCGGCCCGGTGTGATGGCCATTCCCGTCGCGGGAGCGGCCCGGCCACCGATGCGGCGGCGATGAGCGTGGCGCGGCTGACCCTGGTGTGCCAGGGCGCGACGATCGCCACGCGAAACACCGCCTATCCGGTCGACGACGATGCGCTCGACCCGCCGGCGACGCGGCACCTGCCCGACCTGTCGGCGCGGCTCGGCTGGCAGGCCCAGGCGCTCGCGGCG
>NZ_JARPVX010000139.1:0-5494 GCF_033947565.1 Lichenihabitans sp. Uapishka_5 | reverse complement strand
AGCCGGGCACTGTGATGGCCTCATCAGCTACACCACGTCAGGGGACACGATCCGGAACAAAAATGGCCAAACAGGCGCAAACCCTCGATTTCGAAGCCAAGCAGGTCCGCAAGGGCAGGCCAAGGCATACCCCAGGCAAGGGGGCGCCCGTCCGCGCGGACGGAAGACGCGCGATGCTCGTGTACCTGGATGAGGACGTAATCCTGCAGATAAAGGCAGCGGCCCTGGTCCAGAAGGTGAATGCCTACGAAATCATCGAAGAGGCTGCGCGAGCGTGGTTGCATCAGCGCACGATGCCCAAGGACAATCGATTCTGAAGGGGCTCCGGGAGTGGCATGGTTCGAATTGTTGGGGGCCGACTGCACGATGTTCAGCCCTCGATTGCCATCCTCGAAATCCCGCTCAGGCCTTGATCAACGCCCACCACGCACCGCCTTGAAGCCCACGCCGCAACATCCCGGAGCGGGCTTGCACCACGTCATTCCCTTCCGCGCCTTGATCTCGATCGAACGTGCACGCGAATCCACGAAATCTAGATGGACGCCAGCATGTCCATCTCTTCCTCATGGTCTCGGATGGTGCGTTTCAAGGTCTCCGTCAGTGCTTCTGCGAGCGCGCGGCGTATGCTGGTTTCGTTCGCCGTCCTCCACATCTCGGCGGTGCTCATGTGGTGCGTCGAGTTCGGAGTTCTGGCGGATGACACCTCCTTGGCCCAAACCGAAGCCTCCTGCATTTCTGCATCGGTCGGCGGGACTTCTCCCAGCAATACCGGATCGGAGCTCACCCTCAGACCAGGGTTTCGATCATCGTAACCGAACGCGGTCAGGGCCATGCAGAGCACGCCTTGCAATTCCGCTGCGAACCCGAGCCGCGCTGGCCCTGTTGAAGGCCAGTCGACATGGAAGCACTCGCGCCGGGATCGACTGCGGAGGGTGTCCTGGTCGATCCAGGTCGCCAGCTCTATGCTGGCCTCCGGTTGTGGGCCGCTGAGACTCCACGCCAGGGAGATACGTGCATCCCAAGCGGACGGGATCGCGTCCGTGATGCGTGAGACGATCAAGTGCAGCCTTGGGGGCATGGTGCTCTTGTACACGATGCCGTCGATGACGAAGAGGTCACCCGCGCGTTGAAGACAGTCCGCCTCGGCGTCCTCCCGCGCTTGCACATCGCGTCTGTTCTCGCGGCGCACGGGACCGACGACGTCGTCCACGCTCAGGCATATGGAAGATGGCCCGGCTTGGCGAGACAGGAATGGATTGTCGGCCCACGCACGTCCGTCGCCTACCGCTTCGCGGAACTCCTGAACGTCGATCGGGCGCCAGGATCCGGGCGCGAGGATCGGGCGAACGGCAAAGCCCTCGACCAACCTGATCGGCAGCGGACCGCTTTCGTCGGGGCGGCACAGTTCCAAGAC
Organism: Lichenihabitans sp. Uapishka_5; assembly: GCF_033947565.1. Lineage (NCBI taxonomy): Bacteria > Pseudomonadati > Pseudomonadota > Alphaproteobacteria > Hyphomicrobiales > Lichenihabitantaceae > Lichenihabitans > Lichenihabitans sp. Uapishka_5. Next base: position 4,080 of record NZ_JARPVX010000139.1, on the reverse strand, counting down.
GATCGGTGCGTCGTTCGACTGGATCACGTGCAAGCGAGCGAACGCCGAGGCCTCGGCATAACGCGTGTCACCATTCCCATGACCAGACCACGCCCTCCAAGGGTATCGAAATTCGACCGCGTCTGACTGTCCAAGTGGCGTCCCGTCCAGGCTGTCCAGCGCGATCGTGCCGTCGAAGGCCGCGAGGGCGCGCTTCGCGACAGCGGCGTAGTCCGGAACCCTGCATCCCGCTACCAAGAGGCTGCGGATCAGTCGCCTTTCATGCCGCGGGATCATGTCGAGCCTGCCGGTTGCAAGAGCGTAGGCATACCTGAAGGCCTTCAGGGTGATGCAACGTCCACCGTCCCATCCCGGCCAGCTCTCGGATGCGAGCACGCGCTTGGCGGGGAACCGATCCAAGAGAGCGTTCGTCACGATGCAGACGCTGGCCTCGCGATTTGGGCCGACCGCCTCGATGGCCGGTTCCGCGTACCGGTACAGGTCCACTTCGTGGCTGTACTTTACCGCCGTGGAAGGGAAACGATCGAGTGGGAACCGCTCCACGCGTAGAAGCATGTGCGTGAGATACTTCCAGTCGGCGCACATGTCCGTTGTCGACACCGTCGAAGCGTTGGGCAGGGCTCAGTTCTCCAATCGAATCGGTTCCATGAGCAGGATCGCTCGTGGCCTTCGTTACGCGCAAGCGTCAATGCATGTCGGTGGTGGGCGACCGTCTGTCGTCCGCCTTCAGGAATGTATGCGGGCTGGATCACTGCAGCTCCTTCAAAACTTTTAGCTGCGGAACCAGCCCGCTTGGCAGCAGGATTACGGGGCAACTTGCAAGGCGCGCAACACGTCGACTGGCCACACCCTTTCACCACCGATCTATACCACAGCCACCCGACTGGAGATTGGAGTCTCGTACCGGCCTCAGGGACGGGGCGACGCCGCCTTTGCTTCATCAAGGCCGGATCACAATCGCTCAGCGGCTCTCGGCCTCGTGGACGGCCGCTACCGCGTCGCCGACAAGCTGGACGCTCAGGACCCGGTATGAGGGCTTGGCGACTCCGGCGGGTCCACCGTAGTGGTCCGGTCCCCGTTCCACGACCAGAGCCAATCTGCGGTCGTCAACCAGCGCACCGGCAGCCCGTGAATGTTGTTGGCTGCCCCTTACTGCATAGATCCGGGGCTCAGACCTGAATCCTCTTGAAGCAGCCAGGGACCGGAGGCGGTCGAGGGATGCGGGCCCACGGCCCACGGCGCGGCCGAGGCGGGTCGCCGAACCGGCCGCGGCATTGCCGGCCGCTTCCAGCGCTACGCGCCGCAGCTTTCGGCCTGCCGAGGCGTCGGCCAGAGTGTCAGTGTCGACGGGTTGTTCGGAGTCTACCTTCATCGCCTGTGCCTTCGGAAACGGAGTTTGCGATGGGTCGCCATAGAGGACGAACTGGGCAAGGGTCTTGAGGTTGAGGGGGTTCGACATGACCTGCCGCCGGACGAACTCCTGTCGCGCCTCGAGCAGCGATCGCCCCGTGGACGCGTTCTTCAGCACTGCGCCCAGGAAATACTGTGCGAGGAGATCCGCCTGCCCGTTGGTCGATCGCGGCGCGTACGACAGGGTCGTGCTCCCGACAAAGGCAGCGGCGCCGCCAAGGGCGTAGGCGAACGCCATCGGGGCCTGATCCAGCCCCTTCCCTCCCGTCCCAAACAGCTGCGCTCCGTAGCAGCACTCGGCGACGACCACCGCCCCGGGAGCGACCAGCGGGCGCACCAACCCGCTGTCCATGCACACGGGGTACACGCCGTCGAGCGCCCCCCGAAAGCATGGGTCGGCATCGGCCCCGTGGCAATTTATGAAGTGGATCGCGCGACCGAGAAGCGGGTTGATCGCGACGTGCGCGGATTCAGGAGACAGCAGGAGGTCGTCGTGATTCCCGAACACGCACGATAGGCTGGCCTTCGTCGAGCCTTCCCAGTCGGCCGCGCTCAGGCAGAAGTACGACGGCGCCGTGCCGCCGGTGGCGGGCTTGGCATCCACGGCGAAGTCCAGAAGCTTCAGGAGTTCGTCGTGCCGTCCGAAGCCTCGTGGAACCGGGATGCGGCCGACCACGCGCGTCACGGACAGGTATGCATCTGCGCGGCGGCTGAACGGTGCAGGCGAGGCGTACGGCAGGTCGCTGTCTATCGCGAGGTCGGCATCGTAAAGGCCGGGTATCCGGTCGAGGGATACATGCGGGACCACGTCCGGTCCGTCCAGCAGGACCACGTAGTCCGGACGGATGCGGGCGTAGATTGCGTCGACCGCGGCCTTGGCCCCCTCTTGATCCTGCGGATCCGTGACTGCGGTTCCTCCCAGCTCGCGCATCAGTGCGTCGTCGGCGATGTCGATCGCGGCGGTCGCCAGTCCGCGCCCGGCATCCGCCCGAACGAGGCGCTGGATCGCTTCCCCTATGCGGTCGACGGATGACGCGCCGTACTTTGCCCCAAGTCCCCGTGTGCTGCAGACGATCACCTTGTCCATGTCCAGCCACCCCGCCGTGCCTTGGACCTGACGGTCCTCCGCTCCAGCACCTTGAGAGAGCCGTCGGCCAAAACACCGGTTGGCGAAAGGTTAGTTGCCGGGCGTCGGGCAGTCGGGGCATTCCTGAGTGGGACGCGTCTTGGCCTCCGGCAGCTCCTTGAGAATGCTCTTGGCGTAGGCGATGAGCGTTGCCGACGCTGCCAGCGTGAGGCCGTTGTCCTGGCAATACTTGCAGAAGTCGACTTGCCTCTCGTTGGCGGCAAGGCGAGCGAAGGCGTCGAAGACGATCTCGACGGGTATGTCATACCGGTCCGACGCCTTTGCGGGAACATGATCACTCATCGATGAACCTCCATCGGTCAGGGCGACATCCTGGTAAGGCTGCTCGTCAGCTTGCTGATGTCGTTTTGCTGATTGTAGTCCCGCTGGCGGTCGAGGGCCCCAGCGGCGACGGCCTTCTGGCGCTCGCTGGGCGCCACGGTAAGGTACCCCGCCTCGTCGAAGCGCGGAAGCTTGTTCCGGTCGGACGGAAGGCGGAGCAGGACGATGATGGTGTGCTTATCCTCGCGGCTGTTGTCGACCGTCGCGGAGACGCTCGTCGGCACGTAGGCGTGCGTCACCGGACTCAGGGCGAAGACCGGGTCCAGGTTGCCGGTGTTCTTGGTGGTGAAGGTGATGGTGTCGGTCATCTCGGCGGTTGTGTAGTCCGTGTTGCTCGATCCGCCGAGGTTCCCGAGCTGGTTGGCGACCGTGAAATGATGCACCAACGAACGTATTCGCGTCAGCCCCGCCGACGGGAAGGCGTAATTCGCCGCCCCCGGCACGCTGGCACAGGTCTGTTCGGGCAGTTGCCTGGCCAGGCTGTCGAAGCTGTCGAATATCCTAAAATGTCGGCTGACCTCCCTCGTGCGGTCGTTCTTGGTTGCCAAGCCTATGCTGTTCGTGCCTGACAGGAACTTCTCGAAGATCGTCAGACCCACGCCGCTGGTGTTCACCTCCGTCGTGTCGATGGTGAAGTCGTCTGCGACGGTCGCGTCCTTGTAGTAGGTGAATAGGCCTCGTAGGGGCTGGGAGAAGCGACCGTAGTCGAGGCTGTGGAACAGGACGGGGTTCTCCCGCAACCGCCTGGCCTCCTCTGTGCCGGAGAGGCCGTCGTAGGCGATGCCGTCGCCCAGGAGTGAGGTGTTCGTGGTGATCTCGTTCCTGATGGCGTCGCGCGTATGGCAACGTATCAAGGTCGCGATCTGGTTGCTGTCGAGTCCGACGGTATCCTCCGGAAGCGGGTAGATCGAACATCCGGAAAGGCTGGCGGCGACGGCAGGAACAGTCGACCATCGTAGTATCCGATGCAACATGTAAACCGCTGATCAAATCGACTGGAATATGACGTCATCATACGTCGCAGGCCGTCTCTGTCTGTGTCCGGCATGCAACGGAGATCGACATTCGGAGCGCTGGCCTGCGATGTGCTGAAGCAGGATCAAGCCTCCACTAGGAGCAGAGTTCGCGAACCCGCTGAGATACCACTGAACTGAACCGCCCCTGGTTTGCCGGAGGCCCCAACTCCTGAGAGGACGGGGCTA
>NZ_JARPVX010000138.1:0-5748 GCF_033947565.1 Lichenihabitans sp. Uapishka_5 | reverse complement strand
TCGCGGGGCACGGCGGCCCGCAGGGCCTTGCCGGCGGCGATCCGGGCGGCCCGGGGCAGGTCGAGGGTGGGGGAGCGCGGCATGAAAACCCGTTGGGCGTGGAGCGTGCTGCGTTATATAGGCGCAAGCGGGCGCGGGCCGAGCCGCAGCCCTGCCGCCGATAAAGGACCTCGACGATGACCGACGCGCGCCGCCCCGCCATGCTGGTGATCCTCGATGGCTGGGGCCTGCGTGGCGAGGCCCACGACAATGCCGTGGCGCTGGCCCACACCCCCCATTACGACCGGCTGATCGCCGCCTCGCCGCATGCCATCCTGCAGCCGTCGGGTCACGATGTCGGGCTGCCGGACGGCCAGATGGGCAATTCCGAGGTCGGCCACCTCAACATCGGCGCCGGCCGCGTGGTGATGCAGGACCTGCCGCGCATCACCGCGGCGTCGGAAACGGGCGCGCTGGCGCTGTTGCCGCCGCTGCAGGACCTGATCACGGCCGTGAAGGCCACGGGCGGCCGCTGCCACCTCGTCGGCCTCGTGTCGCCCGGCGGCGTGCACGCCCACCAGAGCCACGCCGTGGCACTCGCCGAGGCGCTCGACGACGCCGAGGTGCCGGTGTTGTTTCACGTGATTACGGATGGGCGCGACACGCCGCCCGAGGCCGGCGCAGGCTACCTCGAAACCCTGCTCGAGGAACTGCCCGCCTCGGCCACGGTCGCCACCGTGTGCGGTCGCTATTTCGCCATGGACCGCGACAACCGTTGGGAGCGCGTCGCCAAGGCTTACGATTGCATCGTGGCCGGGCAGGGCGCCGCCGGCCGGGATCCGCTCGCGGTGGTGCGGCAGACCTATGGGGCGGGCACCGGCGGCGACGAATTCGTGGAGCCGACCGTTATCGGCAGTTACGACGGCATGCGGGACGGCGACGCGCTGATCTGCTTCAACTTCCGCGCCGACCGGGTGCGCGAGTTCCTGACGGCGCTGCTCGACCCCGGGTTCACCGGCTTCGCGGTGCCGCGCCGGCCGGTTCTCGCGGCGGCGGTCGGCATGACGTCCTATTCGACCGACCTCGACCGCCATCTCGCCACGTTGTTTCCGTCGCAGGACCTCACCAAGGTTTTGGGCGAGGTGGTGGCGGCGGCCGGCAAGACCCAGGTCCGCATGGCCGAAAGCGAGAAATACCCGCACGTCACCTATTTCCTCAACGGTGGCCGCGAGGAGCCCTATGCGGGCGAAGACCGCATTATGGTGCCGTCGCCCAAGGTGGCGACCTACGACCTGCAGCCCGAAATGTCGGCGCCCGAACTCACCGACAAGGCCGTGGCGGCGATCGTGTCGGGCCATTACGACCTGCTGGTGTTGAACTTCGCCAACCCGGACATGGTGGGCCACACGGGCGACCTCGCGGCGGTGATCAAGGCCGTCGAAGCGGTGGATATCGGTCTCGGCCGCATCGCCGACGCGATCGCCACCATGGGGGGCAGCCTGGTGGTGACGGCCGACCACGGCAATTGCGAGCTGATGAAGGACCCTGGAACCGGCGGTCCCCATACGGCCCACACCACCAACCCGGTGCCGGTGTTCCTGTATGGCCGGCCGGGCGCGCGGCTCCATGATGGGCGCTTGGCCGATCTCGCTCCGACGCTGTTGCAGCTGCTCGGCGTGCCGCAGCCGCCCGAGATGACCGGGCGCTCGCTGATCGAGGCGTGAGGCGGCCCGGCGGTCTTCGAGGTTCGCTTCAGCTCACCCCGTATTGCTTGAACCACGCCTGCGCCTTGGCCCAGGCGTCCTCGGCCGCGGGCTTGCGGTAGCTCGGGCGGTAGTCGGCGAAGAAGCCGTGCGGCGCATCGGGATACAGCTCGATGCGGGCGGGGCTGTGGCCTTCGGCGAGTTCGGCCCGCATCTGCGCGATCAGCGGTTCGGGGATGTTCTCGTCCTTGCCACCATAAAGGCCGAGCACGGGCGTGGTGATCGTCGTGCCGATGTCGACCGGGTTCTTCGGCTTGTTCGGCGACGTCGGGGCATGCTCGCCGCCGAGCAGGCCATAGAACGCGACGGCCGCCTTCATGTCCTTGTTGTGGGCCGCGTAAAGCCAGATCTGCCGGCCGCCCCAACAGAATCCGGTGGCGCCGAGGCGACCCGTATCGGCCGCGCCCGAGGCCTTGGCGAAGGCCACCGTGGCGTCGAGGTCGGACAAGACCTCAGCGTCCGGCACCTTGGGCACGATATCGGTGATGATGGTCTTGATGTCGGCTTTGGTGGCGTCGCCCTGCCGGGCGTAAAGGTCGGGCGCGATCGCGTAATAACCGAGCCGGGCGAAGCGGCGGCACACGTCCGTGATCCATTCATGCACGCCGAAGATCTCGTGGATCACCAGCATGGTCGGGAAGGGGCCGCCTGTGGCGGGCATGGCCCGATAGGCCGGGATGGTGCCGTCCGCCACCGGCACCTTCACTTCCCCGGCCACGAGGCCCGTGGCCGGGGTGGCGATGGTCTGGGCCGCCACCGGCCCCACCGCGAGCGCGAAGCCGGAGCCGAGGCTCGTCTTCAGGAAGGCGCGCCGCCCGGGCCGGGCCGTGATGGCGGGAAACGGGTTCGGGACGTCGGTCATCGGGCCTCACCAAACAGCTAGAACCCGCAGGGCAACACGGGTTTGCGGCGGAAGCGAGGGCGATGCCCTCACTGGGTCAGGTGGGGCGTGGTGACGGCCTTGTTGAACAGCAACTTCAGGGCGCCCGAAATATCGTCGCCGGTGTTCACCACGGTATAAAGCCCGGGGCTCGCGCAGGCCTCGAGCGTGGAGCCGATGGTGGACTGAAACGGCGCCACGTTGTTCGTGTAGAAGTTATTGGTCGGCAGTTTGTTGTAATAGGTATAAAGGACCGCGACCCTGATGCCGCGATTCTTGATCGACGTGCAGGTCGAGCCGCCTATGGCATAGATCTGGCGGCCGCTGTTGCTTTCGTCGGCGACCCCGTCGGTGACGATGAACAACACCTCCTGCGGGCTGTCGCCGGCGTTGTTGGTGCCGTTGCCCGGCGTCGGCAGGTTTCCGCTCATGGTCGCGATGCTGCTGGTCCAGCTCGTATCCATGTCGGTGTTCCTGACGGAGGCCGTCAGGTAGTTGTTCTTGTAGACCTGCAACATCTCGATATCGCCCGCCTTGCTCTTGGCGGCGCTGAGGTTCGACGTCAGCGTCACCGGGGTGGCGAGCTGGTAGTCGAAGGTCGAGATGGCGGCCCGGTAGGTGGCGCTGTTGCTGGTCGCCACGCTGGTGGCGTAATCCATCAGGTCCTGCGTCGCCTTGGTGACGAGATCCATGCGGATCGTCACACCGAGGTTCCGGGCCAGTTGGTAATTGTCGATGGTGTTCGGGTTGCCGAGGTTGTCGGCGGCCGGATTGCTTTCGTGGCACGCGAAGGCGCAGCCGGCGCCGTTGTCCTGCGACGGCGTCTTGGCCATCATGGTGGCGATGCCGTCCGTGGTGGCCGCGATCGCCATGGAAGGCGATGTGTCCAGCAGCAGGTAGAAATCGACGTTGGGCGCCGTGGCGGCACCCGCGGCCGCCGTGCCGCCGATCGCGATGGAGGCGCCGAGCATATTGGCGAAAACATTGGGCGAGGCCGCCGCATAGGTCACGGTGACGTTGCGCGAGGTGACGCCGTTGCTCGTGGTGTCCGTGACGCCGACGCTGAGCCCCGAGGACGAGAAGGCGATGTTGGGTGTGTTGTTGGCCTGAGCCATGAACAGGCTCGTGGCCGCAGCCTTGGCCACAGCGGCGGATTTGCCCATCATGGCCGGGGTGACGGCCGCCAGGGCCGCCGCATCGGCGACCCCGTTCAGTTTGCTGCGCTTGCGGGCCGCCGCCGCGTAGTCGAGTCCCATGCCGGCGCTGAACAACAGCGGCAGCGCCGTGAGGCTGAAGATCACCGCCACATTGGCGTCGCGCTGCCGAGCCAAGCGGCGCGCCGCCGTTATGGCGCCCGCGAGGGCCCGACCCAGGCGGTGCCGCATCAGCCCGAGACCGCCACGGTGGTGGACAGCCGGGGGTTCATATAGAGCGTGTCGGCCAGGGTCATCGCGGCGACGAAGCTGCTGCCGAAGCTCGGCACATAGGCGTAGCTGACCTGGCCGACGATCAGCGAGGCGCCCGCCTGGCCGGCGCCGCTGGCCAGCGGGAAGCTGCTGCCTTCCGGGAGCGCCGTGCCGTTGAGGGTGCGGCTCCAGGTGACGGTTGTCTTCGTGCCGGCCGCATCGGTGGTGACCTCGGACAGCACGATGGTCAGGTTGCTGGCGTCGAAGGGGGCCATCACCTGCGTGGAGGCGGCCAGGATGGCCTTGATCTCGCTCTCGGTCACCGTTGTGGAACGGCTGGTAAGGTCGGTGACGGTGCGGGTGGTGACCGTGACCTTGCGGGAGATCGCCAGGGCACGCGTATATTCGCCGCCGCCCATCAACAGCAGCAGGAAGATCGGCAGCACGCAGGCGAATTCGACCGCGCGCACGCCCGCCCGGCAGGCTGCGAAGCGCCTTAGCACGGCACCCGGCCACCTCATCGGTAGTTCTCTGTCTTCAACACCGCCGTCGAGATCAGCAGGCGCGTGGTGCTGGTGGCGTTGGCGAGGCCCGAGCCGAGCAGGTTGCCGACCACGGGCCACAGATACATCATCCGCAGCACGACGATATCGCCCGCCGATCCGAGATTGTAGTTCATGCTGGTCGTGATGGTGCCGGCGTCGCCGTAGGTGAGGGAGGGCGTGGCCGTCGCCGCGCTCGAAAAGGCCGAGGCGGTCTGCACATCGACGTAAAGAAGGCTGCAACTGTAAAGCGACGGCAGGCTGGCGCAGAGCGCTTGCTTGAATTGCGCCTGGGTCAGGCCCTTGGTCTGCGTCGTGCCGGTCAGGATTTGCCGGGCGGTGTCCTGGGTAAAGGATTCCAGGCCCTGCTGGGCGAAGAACATGATGAAGAACTGCAGGCCGAACAAAAGAACGGCCAGGAACGGCACCGACACCAGCGCGAATTCCACCGCAGTGGCGCCGCTCGTGTCGCAGGGAAAGCCCGCAAGGCGCCGCGAGGGCCCTTCCAGGTGTCGGGTCGACGGGATCGAAGGGGAAGACATCCCGGTCCTTCTGCCGCCGCCGGGTTAAAATTGATTTGTGAGGAACCCTACTGTCGTAGGGTAAGCTGAATCGAACCTTATGGGTCCCTCGGCTTCACCCGCGTCGTTGCGGCTGCGGCCGCGGGGTCGTCCGGCCAGGGGTGGCGCGGGTAGCGACCCTTCATTTCGGCCTTCACGGCCGCCCACGAGCCGGCCCAGAACCCGGGCAGGTCGCGGGTGATCTGGATCGGCCGGTGGGCTGGCGACAGCAGGGTGAGCACCAGGGCCACCCGGCCGCCCGCCAGCGCCGGGTGGCGCGACAGGCCGAACAGTTCCTGCACCCGCACCGCGATGGCGGGCCCGCCCTCGGCCGCATAATCGACCGGCAGCCGCGATCCCGTCGGGGCTTCGAAATGGGTGGGCGCTTCCGCATCGAGCCGCCGTTGCAGGGGATAAGGCAGCAGCGCCCGCACGGCCTCGCCGAGCAGGGGAGCGTCGAGCTCGGCCAGCCGGGTGCGGCCCGCACAGAACGGCGCCAGCCAAGCCTCGGCCGTGGTTTCCAGCGCCGCGTCGCTCAGGTCCGGCCAGGGCTCGCCCTCGGCGGCCCGCAGGAACGCGACGCGGTCGCGCCATTGCGCGGTGTCGCGCCCCCACGGC
>NZ_JARPVX010000137.1:0-5772 GCF_033947565.1 Lichenihabitans sp. Uapishka_5 | reverse complement strand
ACCCTCAGGCTTGGCTGACCGACGTCATCGGCCGCATCGCCGACCATCCCATGAGCCGACTCGACGAGCTGCTCCCCTGGGCTTGGACCGCCAGCCGACCGCCTCAGGCTCAAGCCGCGTAGCCTGCCGCGGCCATCCGCTCACGCTTACGCCAAATTGAGGCTAACGTCGGATGTTTCACCCCGAGCCGTAGTAGCCTGTTGATTTCCACTGAGAGTTGGCCCGGCGGAGCCCGAAGTTCCATCGAGAAGTGACCCGTGTCTGAACCCACCCCTGGCTTGCTGGTCGGGGGGTCATGGAGTGATCGACATGGCATTATTGAGCGTCATCCGGCGCTGGGCTTTCCGAGAAGGGATGCCGATCCGGGAGATCTCGCGACGGACAGGATTGTCGCGCAACACCATCCGCAAGTACCTGCGATCGGATGCGAAGGAGCCGTTCTGTCGAGCGCCGGAACGGCCCAGCAAGTTGGATCCGTTCGCCGCGAAGCTATCGGGTTGGCTGAAGACGGAGGCGAACAGGTCACGCAAGCAGCGGCGTACAGGGCGGCAGATGCACGCCGACCTCGTGCTCCTGGGCTATGACGGCTCCTACGGCCGGGTCGCGGCCTTCATTCGAAGCTGGAAGGAGGACCGGCAGACCGAGCAGCAGACCACGGGACGCGGGACGTTCGTGCCTCTGGTCTTCACGCCTGGTGAGGCGTTCCAGTTTGACTGGAGCGAGGACTGGGCGGATCTCGCAGGCGAGCGCGTCAAGCTGCAGGTGGCGCGCACCAAGCTGTCGCACAGCCGAGCCTTCGTCGTGCGCGCGTACCCGCTCCAGAGCCACGAGATGCTGTTCGACGCGCACTACCATGCCTTCCGCGTGCTCGGCGGCATCCCGGGTCGCGGCATCTACGACAACATGAAGACCGCCGTGGATCGGGTCGGCTCCGGCAAGGCGCGGCAGGTGAACGCACGCTTCGCCGCCATGGCGAGCCATTATCTGTTCGACACGACTTTCTGCAATCCCCCCTCGGGTTGGGAGAAGGGCGGAACCGGCAAGACGCACGTCGCGACCGCCCTGGGCGTGCAGGCCGTCGAGCATCACCGCAAGAAGGTTCGCTTCTTCGCCACCATCGACCTGGTCAACGCGCTCGAACAGGAGAAGGCCCTGACAAGGCCGGCCAGTTGGCTGATCGATTGCTTCGCCTGGACCTGATCATCCTGGACGAGCTGGGCTATCTCCCCTTCAGTACATCAGGAGGAGCCTTGCTGTTCCATCTGCTGTCCAAGCTCTACGAGCGCACCAGCGTCGTCATCACCACCAATCTCAGCTTCAGCGAGTGGGCTGGGGTTTTCGGTGATGCCAAGATGACCACCGCGCTGCTCGATCGCCTCACGCACCACTGCCACATCCTGGAGACCGGGAACGACAGCTTCCGCTTCCGGGCCAGTGCCGCAGCCGGGAAGCCAAAAAGGAGCCGCACCGTGAGTTGACCAAACCCGTCCGATGACAAACATCAGCCTCTGAACCCGGGTCACTTCTCAACGAAAACGCCGGGTCAACTCTCAGTGGAAATCAACAGTAGTAGCCCTACGACTGACGAATGGCCGCTTATGGGGAGCGAACATGGCCTTCCGGGCGGACAGGTTGGGTCGGCAGGAGACGACTGCTTGGCCCGGCTCGGCAGAAGCATCAATGGCTGCTTGTGGGCGGAAGCGGCCGTGAGATGAACAGCAGGCCCATGCATCCACATCACTGCTGGACGCTCGGCCCGCCTTTCTTGGGCATACCCAAAGGCCACAGTGTCTCGTAAGGCTTATTTTATCATGAGAGACTGATGTTCGAAAGGTGCTTGGTAAGCTCGATTGCGGTTCCGCCGGCCGAGAAGACGGTTGCAGCCATGCTGGTGGCAATGCCACGTTAGTTGCGCTCAAGGCAGGAAGGTTATTTGCTCAGGTGCGCAACCTGGAGCGCCTGGTTGAACATCGCATTGAGAGCGGCCGTGATGTCGCTTTCCGACGAGGCCGTATAAAAGAACCCCGCGCTGGCACAGGACTGGAGGTTGCTTGAGAGGCTTGGGATCAGTCCATTGACGGTGTTGGTTTCCCCCTGGTTCGACGTGCCGACCGTTAGCGGAACATACGGGATATAAAGGATCGACAGCGTGACTCCGCCCGATTTTAGCTGGGAACACAGCGACGTGTTGAACAGCTTGGGTTGCGACCCGTCGAATGAAGCCGTCACCGGGGTCCGGCCATCGCTGCCCGTGTAGCTCGTGAACGCGGTGTTCGGGTTTCCGACGTAGCGATAGCTCGATCCAGATTTGAAGGTGTAGTTCTGATTGTTGTCCATCCCGTCCGTGATGAGGAACACGAACGGTTTGGACGAAGTCGCGGACGAGCCGTCCCCAATCGGTGACACCAGGGCCTTCATGCCCGGCAGCACCAGCTCGAAATGCGTGCCACCGCTTCCGGTGCCTGTGGTCGGGTCGCCTCCGGTGTAGAACTGCGTCGTGTCTGTATCCAACAGGGTCGTCAGCTTCATCGGCGGGCTTGACGAGCAATCGGCCGCGCTCTGCAGGCTCGCGATGTTGGTCGTCAGGCTGGCCAGGGTCGCGATCTGATTGATGAACGGATAGATGCCGACCCGGTACTGGTTCGTGACGGCCGGCGATGCGGCCCGCGTCAGCAACTTGCAAAGGGCGTTGTTGACCGCTCCGGAGCGGAGCTGGAGGGCAGCACTCAGCACCCTGGTGCCATCGTTCTTCTTGCCCGTAGTCGCAATGCTAAAGCCGTCGCCGCCGCTCGCAGAGGCTGGAAAATGGCAGGCGAACTGGCAGCTTCCGTTCACGTTGGCCAGCGTGGTCTGGTCTGCGGACGTGGTCGGGATCCCCATCGAACCGGACTCGTCCACCATAAGGTAGAAGTCGAGGTAGCTCGGAACGTCTGCACCTGCGGCCGATGAACCCACGATCGTCAATGCGGTTTGGCCAAACATCTTGCCGAACTGGGTTGTCGACGTGGTGCTGTATGACACCGCCGAGGCAAATGTCTGTCCGGTTCGGGTCAGGCCAATGGTTGGCGTTGGCACCAGAGCGAACGGCACCGCGCCGGCGTTGACCGTGAAGGCGCGTTTGGCGCGGTCGACGCCCGCGGTGATAGCATTAGCGCTGACGTTCGCATCCGATGGGTTTGCGGCCACATAGGCCTTCGCGGTGGCAACAGCCGCAAGCGCCGCCGCATCGGCGGCATTATCGAGCTTGGACTTCGCGCTCAACGCGATGCCGTAATCCACACTCAAGCCCGCGACCCCGATCATTGGCACGAGACTGAAGGCGAATAGGATACTGACGTTGCCGCGGCGCGCGCGGGCAAAGGCGCGAAACCAACCGGCAGCGCCGGAGGCTGAGGTCGTCAAACGCATTTCGAGGCGATGCTGTCGTTGCTGGTAGTGTCGAAATCGATCTGGGTGACGTACCGCGGCTGCACAAAGGCCGAGCGCGTGATCGTAACCGGCCTGACGAGCGCTGATCCAAAGGTCGGATTGAAGGTGAAGGACACGTCGACGGCAATCACGGAGCCCGGCCCATAGAGTGAACGTGGCAGACTAAATCGGCTGAAGGGCGCCGCATCGTCAGCCGGGAGTTGAGGCAATACGCACGGCCGATAACTCGCCGGTGACGCCCCGGTGCCGGTCCAATTGACGGTGGCGATATAGCACGTGCTTTGATCCGCCACGCCGTTGCAGGAGATGCCCGGCAGCTTGATGAAGGAGATGCCGGCAAATCCGATCGTGAGCGCGCTTCGCCACGGGATACCGCGCCGCGCCGCATCTCCCATGACATAAGGAAAGATCACCAGCGACGCGTCATAACTGAAGTTCAGATCGGTGGCATTGACCGTGGCCGTCGTCGCCGAACTGGAGGCAGGGACAGCCTGGGATAGCATTTCGCTAACCGAGGTGGCGATCTGCTGCACCTTACGCGTAGCGTCGATGTAGAGCACGACCTGACCGCCACCCAGCAGGAGCACCAGGAGCACTGGAAACACCATCGCGAATTCGATGGTAGAAACGGCGTCAGAGGATTGGCGAAACGCTGCTAGGCGGCCAGCTGCACGCATCAATATTGCTCGTTTCGAAATGCTGCCGTCGAGACCAGCAGATAGGCAGGCGCGCCGTTGTAAGTCTGGCTACTGAGCAAGCTCGTGACGAAGGCGGGAAGAAAGGTGATCGGATAAATTACCTGGAGATATTCGTAAGAGCCCTGGACGCCTGTACTGTATTGCGTAGTGGTGTTCGACAGTTGAGGAATCACCAGCCCGCTCATGTCGCTTTTCACGAAGGCGTAGTAGCCGCCGGGGTTGACCGCCTCCGTCGCGGTCTGCACGTTGACGATTACATCCGCACAGGAGAAGATCGCCGGAAGCGATGCGCAGACGACCTGACTGCGAAAGCTGGCGCTGCTGTAGGCGCTTTTCTGCGCGGTGCCGTTCATAATCTGCCGCGCCGCCTTGCTGGTGGCAAAGTCGAGCTGCTGGTGAAGGAAAAGCACGAGCGCCACAGAAATTGTAAGCAGCAAGCTGAAGACGAAAGGCACTGACACGATCGCGAATTCAACCGCTGCAGCCCCGCTCGCATCTGCGCGTAGACGTGCGAGATAGCAATACCTCACCATCGGAACACCGAAGCAGCCTTGTTGTTGACCCTTGACCATGAAAGCACCATCAGCGGGTCGAGCTATCCTACGATGAACTCCTTTACGGTCGGTTCAGGGATTTTGGCTTTGTGCGGTGACGCGCAAAAGGCGTCAGAATGAAGCTTGAGAAGTGTCTTTGAGTTATACCGTAGCGAGGCACCCGGGCGAGACACTTCCAACGTCTTATAAGGGTTTTTCGAAATTCCGAGACGCTAAACGGATACGGCCTGGACCCTATTGAGACACTCCACCCATGATCTGTGGCTATGCTCGCGTTCCACCATGGACCAGGATCTCGCCATTCAGCACGCGGCGCCGATGGCCGCCGGCTGCACGGACATTTGGGCCGAAAAGGTCTCTGGCACCAACCGGCACGAGCTGGATGCCCTGCTGACGGTCATGCGCAAGGGCGACACGCTGATAGTGACGCGCATCAATGGCTTGACGCGCTCGATCGGCGACCTTCAGCACATCGTGCGGACGCTCAAGGCCAAGAGCGTAGCCAAGGGGCGCGAGCTGCAAGGCCAGGGCCTCGGCGTGACGGAGATCGCGTAGCATCTCGGGATTGGCCGGGCGAGCGTTTACCGGGTGACCGGAAACACGCCAGTGGCATCAGGCGACTCAAAGCTTTGACTAAGCTTTATGACGAGGCGCGGTTCGGACCAGGCGACGTCTGACTTCCAGCCAAGCCCGGTGAGTTCGTCCCTTCATTCCAGGAGCGTACGAGCCGTGGCCCAGGGATCCATTCGGAGGGTGCGCGACCAGAACCAGAACTCGTCGAGCCTCTCCAGCGCGGATTGGAACGACGCTACCCGAACGACGCGGGACGCAACCGAACCGCCGAGGCCTAACGCGGTCTTCGAGATATCCACCAACCCGGCCGGCCCGACCACGGGATCTCCCAACGAGCCGCCGGGTGCGCCGGCGTGGTCGGGACTTACGCCGCCAGCCGCCCAATGGCCGAAAATCACGTCCATGATTGACCTGTTCCCGAGCTGATCGGACCGTCAAGTTAATCGGTACAAGATGTAACCCGCTAGAGCTGTTGCCTTTCAATCTGGGTCGCATGCGTCGTAGCCGGCGGCAGCGAT